>JARRJV010000021.1 GCA_037388825.1 Acidiferrobacteraceae bacterium
GTTCGCTGTGGTGGAGAGGGGCGTATGGTAAGCGGCGGGGGGTCGGTGCGCAAACGGTTCGCGCCCCCACGGGCCCGTGCCCTATAATGCCGGCTCGTTTCCGGAGTCCCGATCGTGCGTTTGGCCCAGCTTCCCAACACCATTACGATCCTGCGCCTGGCCATGGTCCCGGTGCTCATTGCCCTGCTTCACTTCGGGCACTACCGGGCGGCCTTCTGGTTGTTCCTGCTGGCCGGCCTTTCGGACGGTCTCGACGGTTTCCTTGCACGGCGCTACGGGCTGCAGAGCCATCTCGGGGGTATACTCGATCCCGTAGCCGACAAGGTGTTGATGGTGGGCATGTACATTACGCTCACGGTCCTGCATCTGATTCCCTTGTGGGTCCTGCTGGTGGTCGTGTCGCGCGACTTTCTGATCGTCGGTGGGTATTTGGTCTATACCTCGCACCGTGGCGCCGTGCGCATGCAGCCGAGCATCTTCAGCAAGATCAACACAGGGTTCCAGATTGCCCTGCTCGTGGCCGTGCTCGCCACGCAGGCCCGCTATCTTATGGTGCCGTACCTGGTCGATCTTCTGATGTACTCGGTCGCGGTCACGACCGTTGTTAGTGGTGCTCACTATTATTGGCTCTGGGTCCTGCGTGGGGGCATCGAGTCCGCGGATCCGGAAGACCGCGACCCGCCCAGGTAGTCATTGGATCGGCTTGATGGAAAACCGCCAGCTCACACTTAACGTGCGAATCCCGGATCGGTGTTCGCTGGGAAATTTTGTTGCCGGGGACAATTCCGAACTCGTGTCCCGCCTTGCTGACCTGGTCGAGGAGCGGGCCCCGTCCGATTGCATTTTTGTGTGGGGGCCGGCCGGGAGCGGAAAGTCCCACCTGTTGCGCGCCGTTTGTCATGCCGCGCCCGACCGCAGCCAGTATCTGTCCCTGGCCAAACCTGACTTGCTGCCCGAGGAACTGACCGCGTTCACTGAGGCGGCGCTGGTCTGTATCGATGATATCGACACCGTGGTCGGGAATCCGGAGTGGGAAACGGCGCTTCTGGCGCTCTATGAAAGGGCGCGTGGCCGGACGACCCTCGTACTGGCGGCCCGCGCAGCGCCCCAGGCGTTGCCATTCCGTTTGCCGGATCTGCAATCGCGCCTGCGTGCCGGCCTGGTCTATGGCTTGCGGGTCCTCAGCGACGAACAGAAGCTGGAGGCGCTCCAGGTCCGCGCCCGGGATCGAGGGTTCGAATTGCCGGGGGAGGCCGGAATATACGTTTTGAGTCGCTATCCGCGGGACATGCATGCGCTGTTCGCGCTGCTCGATCGTCTTGACGACGCGACGCTGCGGGCGCAACGCCGGATCACCGTCCCCTTTCTACGGAGCCTTGAGGAGCAGGCCTAGTCTCGTTTGAAAGTGCGGCGAACATACTGACCGGCCAGAACGATGAATGCTGTACTTAATATTATCTCCGCAGTGGCGAGAAACCGGATGGGGGCCAGGAAGTGTCGGTGACCCGGACCGGCGTATGCCAGAACGACTCCTTCGACGAAATACAACAGCACGACGAGGCTGGCGATTACGATCACCTTCGGGTTGCCACGATAGACCCCCCGGGCCGCAAGCACCAGCGGCACGGCTTTGATCACCAGCCAAAATCCGGCCGGGGCACCGGGTGACGGCGCCAGCCAGCCTTCCCACAGCAAGATCAGCATAAACAAGCCGGAATAGGCGAGGTTCGCGCCAATGTACAGGGCGCGTGTGAGCGAATCCTTTTGCGCGGAATCAGTCAACTGCCGGTTCCGCCAAGACGTTGAGCCGTTCTTGCCAGCCGCTCCCCGAGGACACGGCACAGGTATTTCTCGACATCATCCACCGGCCGGTTATCGTCGGGTCCGGCAACGTGGGTGGCGCCATAGGGAGAACCACCCGAGGTGGTGGTGTTGATCCGGTCTTGCGAGAAGGGAATGCCGAGCAGGAGCATGCCGTGGTGCAACAGAGGGATCATCATGGACAGCAGCGTCGATTCCTGTCCGCCATGCTGCGAAGTGCTGGACGTGAACACGGCTGCCGGTTTTCCCGCCAGTTCGCCGGTGAGCCACAAGGGGGAGGTGGTATCCAGAAAATGTTTCAATGGTGCTGCCATGTTGCCGAAGCGGGTCGGGCTGCCGAGGGCGAGCGCGCAACATTCGCGCAAGTCGTCGAGGGTTGCATAGGGCGGACCGGATTCGGGCACGGGATCCAGGGTTGCCTCGTTGTCCGGCGACACCGGCGGTACGCATCGTATGCGTGCAGTCATATCGTGCACGGACTCGATTCCCCGCGCGATGTGTGTGGCCAGGGTCGCCACCGACCCCCGACGGCTGTAGTACAAAACGAGGATTTCGGGCATCGCGGTTTAGAAGATATTCAGTACGTTTTCTGGCGGGCGGCCGATTGCCGCTTTTCCATCGTTCACCACGATGGGGCGCTCGATCAGTCGTGGGTGGCGGACCATAGCATCGATGATCTCGTCTTCGGAAATTCCCGGCCGGTCCAGGCCCAGCTCGAGGAATTCGGGCTCTTTGCGTCGAATGAGGTCGACCGGTTTCATATTGAGCAAGCCCAGGAGTTCGCGCAGGGTCTCTGGCGAAGGCGGAGACTTGAGGTATTCCACGACCTCCGGGTCCATGCCTTTTTGTTGAAGGAGTTCGAGGGTCTGGCGGGACTTGGAACAGCGTGGGTTGTGATAGATCGTTGGCTTGCTCACGCGACCTCCGTAGCATTCGCACCGACAGGTGGTGGGGGTGAAACCGGATTGTAACGGGTGCTTTCTTGACAGCCTATAGGGCCGGTGATACGTTGATTTATAGAAACGATGCGCCGTTTTTACGCGTATTGCACGAATTCCGCCAACCGGCCTTGTTGGTAAAACTTTGAAAAAGAAGGAGATAAATGGCATGAACCGGGTATACGGGAACTGGAAACTGATGCTTGTCCTCGCCGGTGTGCTGGTTGCGGCCGGCTGCCAGAGCAAGCCTGCACAAGAAGAACCCATGGGGCCGGAACCCGCTCCGGCCGAGACTCCCGCGCCTGAGCAGCCAATGGCCGGCGAGACCTATACTGTAGTGCGCGGTGACAACCTCTGGGCCATCGCGAGCATGCCGAAGATCTATGGCAATCCCTACGAGTGGCCGCTGATCTACAAGGCCAACAGCGACAGCATCAGCGATGCGGATCTGATCAATCCGGGTCAGGTATTGAACATCGCCCGTGGTCAGTCGCAGTCGGAGATTGATGCCGCCGTCCATCATGCGAAGACGCGCGGTGCCTGGTCTCTGGGCGTCACCGAGGAATCGGACAAGGCCTATCTGGCCCAGTAAGCACCTGCGGCACAGATGATGAAAGAAAGGGCCCGTCGCTGACGGGCCCTTTTCTTTGTTACCTGGCGCGCGGTCAGACCGGAATGTACTCGAAATGGTCGAAATGGGCGGTGGTCTCGACCAGCTTGATTGCCCGGATGCGGATCAGTCTGTACCCATCGTCGTAGAACAGTTCACGGTCGGGGCGGAACGTGCCCTTGTAGGCAATGATGCCGGCCTTCTGATTCAGGGCGCCCATCTCCGGCACATGAATCGCGGGCAAGAATTCACTTTCCCGATGGTTCTCATCGAAGGTCTTGTACACGATGGCCCCGGCCACGGGTGATATGCGCTTGATTCCGATTTCGATCGCGCCGCCGGGGGCACTCTTCAACCAGCGAATTGTGTTGATCTCCCATGTATTCCCGTCCGGGGTGCGAACAGCCACCAGATCACCGACGCGCGCTTGCTGTCCACTGACGTGTTGGCTGCGGATGGCCATACCCCCGGCGCTTTCATCCACCAGTTCCCAGGGCGCGTAGACAAAGTCCGGGTTGTGGCTTGCGCCAGCCTGCTCGGCAACCCCGTCGTTCAGGTCGTTTTCCACGGTTGCGTAGCGTCCACCAAGCTGCGTCCTCTGCTGTGGCATGGGACCGACGAAGTCGGAACTGGCAACGAAGTCCGTGCCGCCGTTGAGCCAATAGGCAATGGTCTGCAGACCAATAGCCACGTCCACGCTGTCGCCGTTGCGCTCGGTACGCTGGAACGTGCGCTTGGGATTGACGCCCCAGGAGCTGAGGAGTCGTTTCAGGAGATCCTTGATCATGTCGGACTCAAAGAAATCCGAGTGCAGTCCGTCCGTCGCCGGCTGCTCTCCCTTCTGCAATTTTGACAGTTGCGAATGAATCTTGCGGGCGATATCTGTCGTATCGAGAAGGCGATATCGTTCTGCCGGGGCCAATGTCGCTTCCGTGGGTACGAACAACTCTCCCGCCTTGTCACTTTCCAGGTCAATCAGGAACTGGCAGTTCTTTCCCGGTGGCTGCGAACCGGGTACCAGCTTGCCGAGTTTGGCCCAGCGATTCAGGTAGTGCTGAATCAGCGCCACCATGCGCGATGGAAGATGATAGGGATCTGCGAAATCAACCAGCAAGGCCTGCTTGTAGACGAGGTCAACGCTGCTTTCGGGTACGGCCGAGTTCAGGGCATCCGGCACCGGGGCCGTGGCCACGCATAGGCGTCGGCCAGGGAATAAAGTTGGTGGATCTCTCGCCAGGCTCCCACCGGAACGGTGCAATAGCACTGATAGGAGCGGAGCAAGGCCTCGGCGAGATATCGCATGGCCCGCTGGATCACGACAGACAGGGAGCCCATCGCGCGCGAGCTGGGACGTACGCGATTGGAGCTAAGGGTATCGACCAGGACCCGCTTGTAGCCGTAGGCCATTTCGATCTGGAAGTCGCGCGCGCGATCCGCGGCAACCTTAGCGCGGTCACCCAGTGGCAGTGACTGACCCACGTATTCATCTTTCAGTTTCGCGCACACGCGAGCCACCGACTCACGATACACCTCCATCAACCGGAGTCTGGACATTCCATCGATGTCCATCCGATTGAGAGCGGAAAGGGAGCGAAACATGGTGTGGCTGGTCTGAGCCACATTGAGAATGGGCAGTTCCGCCAACCAGCTTTCCGCACGGTTGGGCTTCGTTTCGACAACGGTCATCGACTCGGAATCGAAATCCGGAAGAGAGAGCTTTAAATCCATCGTATTTTTAGTGTGCGATCCGCAAACACCCCTTTATATAGCCATTGTAGCCTGACTATGCACTAATATGGTATTGGGTGTATTACCGGAAAGGGGGGCAAAATCAGTCGAATTGGCCTAATTGCAGCCTGTTCCACCAGGCGGTCGAACTCGTCTTCGCTTATCAGCCCCCGTTCAGCAACGATTTCCCGGACGGCACGACCGGACTGCTCCGATTCCTTTGCAACCTCGGCAGCGGCCGCGTATCCAATGCGGGTATTGAGTAGCGTGGCAAGACCCACGCTGGTATGGGCAAAGTCCCGACACCGATCCCGGTCGATGCTCAGGCCTTTCATATTCCGATTCACAACGGCCATGATGGCATTGGTCAGCCAGTCCATTGCATCGAACAGGGCCGACCCCAGGGCCGGCATCATTACGTTCAGCTCCAACTGGCCCGCCTGACCCATGGCGGCGATGGCGGCATCCTGTCCGAGTACCTGGTAACAAACCTGGTTCAGCATCTCGAACATGACGGGGTTAACCTTGCCCGGCATGATGCTCGAACCGGGCTGCACGGCGGGCAGGTGAATCTCGGCGAGTCCGGTCCGCGGGCCCGACGCGAGCAGGCGCATGTCGTTGCTGATCCGGGTGAGTTCCAGGGCAAGGGCGCGGATCGCGTTGGACAACTCCTGCAGGTCCAGCATGGATTGCATTTGTCCAGCCAGATCTTCCGCTGCACGGATTGGTTCACCTGTAAGGTGGGCCAGTTCGCCGGCAACCGCATCGACATAACCGGGCGAGGTGTTGAGGCCGGTTCCGGCGGCCGATCCGCCCAGGCCGATTTGTGCGAGGCGCGTGCGCGTGTCGGCAATGCGATCCCGGCAGCGCTTCAGAATCCACGCATAGGCGCCGAACTCACGTCCGACCGTGGTCGGTACCGCGTCCTGCAGGTGGGTCCGGCCGCTCTTGACGGTGGCGGCTTCTTCTGTCGCGATACGTCGATATTCACCGGCGATGGCGTCCACTGCTTCGAGCAGTCGCGGGAGTTTTGCCAGAGCCGCGAGACGGATTGCGGTGGGGATGGTGTCGTTGGTGCTCTGCCCCATATTGACGTGATCGTTGGGGGAGACGGGATCGTAGTTTCCCCGTTCCCCGCCGAGCGACACATTGGCCAGATTGGCCAGCACCTCGTTCGTATTCATGTTGTGGCTGGTACCGGCACCGGCCTGGAAGCGATCGACCACAAACTGGTCCCTGTGCTTGCCTGCGATGATAATGTCGGCGGCATCAATGATTGCCTGTGCGGAACGCGCGTCCAGCCATTCCGCGTCCCGGTTGGCGACAGCGGCAGCGCGCTTGATCCGGACGTGGGCCACGATAAAATCCGCATCCGGCCGACGGCCGGAAATGGGGAAATTTTCCACGGCGCGAGCTGTCTGGATGCCATACCAGGCGTCTGCGGGTACGGAAAAGGCTCCCAGGCTGTCCTTTTCGGAACGGAATTTTTTCTCCATTGTGCGTTCCAAGGTGATGAACGGCGAATTATACAGGGGGAAAGGAATGGAATGCATCCGCCCCCGGTAGCGTCTCTTATTCACGAACCAGGTCAATCGGCGAACAGGAGTTACGAAGAATGGTTGGAAAGTTGTGTCAGGCGATAGTAATCATGCTGTTGATTTCCCCGCTGCCAGTAATGGCATCGGGGCCCGACCTGGTTCTCAAGCGCCTGGACGGAAAATCGGAGAACGTTTCAGATTTCATCGGACACGGAAAGTGGACCGTGGTTGCGATCTGGGCCCACGATTGTCCCGTCTGCAACGCGGACATTGATGAGATCGCGTTTTTCCATGATGCTCATCACCGAACGAATGCGACCGTACTGGGGGTTTCTATCGACGGCTGGGCACAGCGCAAGAAGGCGCAGCACTTCATTGATTTGCACGGACTCGGGTTCCCCAACCTGATCGCCGAGCCAAATCCTGCGCAACTGGCCAAGTTTGGCGGCGGTTCCTTTTACGGTACGCCGACCTTCTACGTCTATTCACCCACAGGCGAGCTGAGAGGCAGGCACGTTGGCGCCGTGACCCAGGAACAACTGGAAGACTTCATCAACAGTTCAGGCAGCACCGCCAAGGCGGATTCCGGGGAAACAAAGGGCTAGGTCGAGGACATGGACACTGAAGGCATGAAGATCTGGCGCGTGAGACAACCGGCTGGCTTGCTGTTGGCGCTGCTGTTGCTGGTGCCCACGGTATCGGTGACATCCGCCGCCGAGACCCGGGATCCAACACAGTATTTCTTCAGCCAGAGCTTCGGAAATCTCCAGGACGAGGCCGCCGCGGCCCGGGAGCAGGGCAAGACTGGCGTACTCATCATGTTCGAGAAGGCAGACTGTCCGTGGTGTGCGAAAATGATGGCGACGGTTCTCAACCAGGTTCCCGTACAGACATACTTCACGAAGCACTTCACCGCGCTCCAGGTCGACGTGGATGGTAGTGAGCCGATCACCGACTTCGGCGGGCACGAGATGCTGGAAAAGGACTTCGCGCTCAAGCACAACCGTATTCGGGCTACGCCCACCTTCGTGTTCTTTGACACTCAAGGCAAGGAGTTGATGAAGTACACGGGTGTGACGCGAAATGCCCAGCAATTCCAGTGGCTGGGCGAGTTCGTCGTTAATGGCGACTACAAGAAAGAGAGGTTCACGATCTACAAGCGCAAGCGGGAACAGCAGCTACGCGATCCTAGTTGACGACCGGGGTCCTGCCGGGCGAGGATCATCGGTCATGAAGAGCCGGCGATATGTGGTACTGGCGATGGTTACCTGGACCGCGATGGCCAGCGCCCAGGAAACCAAGAACCCCGTTTTGGATGATCCCGCGGCCAAGGCTCCTGTTACCCAGGCCTTGCCCAATCCATTGACCCTGCCAGAGGCGCTTCGCCTCGCTGACGC
Source organism: Acidiferrobacteraceae bacterium (assembly GCA_037388825.1). Classification (NCBI taxonomy): domain Bacteria; kingdom Pseudomonadati; phylum Pseudomonadota; class Gammaproteobacteria; order Acidiferrobacterales; family Acidiferrobacteraceae; species Acidiferrobacteraceae bacterium. Next base: position 8,033 of record JARRJV010000021.1, read on the forward strand.
CCCACACCCCGATACCGAGATTCCCGCGGCCGAGTTGGCCCAGGCCGAGGCGCAGGCGAGATCGGTGGAGGCGGACCGGAATGCAGAGCTGTACGCCGATATAATTCCTTCCTATGTCGATCCCGCCGATCCGATCTACGGGTCGGCGCAGGGAGACAGCATGGCATTGTTGAGCCTGCGCAAGCGACTCTACGATTTTGGCCGCACCCGGGCCCGCGAGCGGTCGCTGGAAGAGACTGTTGCGGGCCGCAAGCTGCTGCTGGTGGATGCGCGGCAGCGCCGCCGCCTTGTCGTCATGCAGGCATTCTTCGACGTATTACTGGCCGATCAGCGGTACATGGTGGACAACGAGGCCATGGCCCATGCATACGTCGTCTTTGACCGCATTCGTGAACGACACAAGCAGGGGCGCGTGTCCGACGTCGACATGGCGGCGGCGGAATCCCATTATCAGGATCTTTTGATCAAGCGCACACGGTCGCAATCCGAGCAGCAACGCAGCCGCCAGCGCCTCGCGCTTGCTCTGAATCGCCCCGGTCAGTTGCCGGAGAATCTGGCGCAGCCCACAATCAATGTCGGGAAGAGAACAGTTCCGGATTTCGACTCGCTGTGGAAGCAGGTGAAAGAAAAGAACCCTGTCCTGTTGTCCCTGGATCGAAGGCTGGCGGCGGCACGCGAGCAGGTACAGTTTGCCCGTGCCGGACGGCGACCGGTGCTGGATGCGCAACTGCAGGCCGGCGCATTTGAACGGCCTCTGGGAAACAGCAACGACTGGAGCGCCAGCCTGAATCTCCGCATTCCCATCTACCAGGGTGACCGGATCTCCTCCGCCGTGTCCGAGGCACAGGCGGAGTTGGCGCGTCTGGAGGCCAAACGGGAACGAAGCATTCTCAAGTTGCGCCAGAACACGCTTGATCTGGTGCAGGATCTCGAAGTCCTTGATGTTCGCCGCAAGGCGGCGCAGGTCAGGGGTGACTACCGCGAGATGTACCTGGACCGCGCCCGCGCCCTGTACGAGATGGAAAAGGAAGTCAGTCTCGGAGATGCCATGACACGCATGACGGAGGCACAGTGGATGAGCATGCAGGTCAAGTTTGATCTGGCCATGACCTGGGCACGAATCGATGCCCTCACGGGTTCGCTGGGGACCCCGGCCACAGAGGAGAAGAAACCATGAATCCGTTCCCGTTCCGGCATATCGTCTTTGTGTTCGCCGCCCTGCTTTTGATACCCGTCGCCCGCGCGGAGGACGGGACCGTGGCATGGGCTCGGCGGGTTGAACTCGGTGTGCCGGTTTCCGGTGTCGTCGATATGGTTTCGGTCCACGCGGGTGACCGGGTCAAAAAGGACCAGCTGCTGCTGCAGCTCGAGCAGACTCCGTTTGCCACTGAACTGGAACGGGCGCGGGCCAAGCGAACCGAGGCCGGAACGGAGCAGCGCCTGGCGACTCGCGATCTCAAACAGGCCAAGGAGCTGTACGATCGCGGCCTGAATTCCACCGATGAGCTTGAAGACGCGCAGCTGCACAAGAAACGGGCCGATGCCGCGGTTCTGGCAGCGCGCGCCCGCGTCCAGCGTGCCGAGTACGACGTGAAACACAGCGCCCTTCGCGCGCCTTTTGACGGCTGGGTGCTTCGCCGGCAGGTGGAGCCGGGGCAGAGCATCATCAGCACGCAGCAGTCCCAGATTCTGCTCGTGCTCGCCGCGGCAAGTCGCTACATCGCCGTGGTGAAGGTGGCGGGCAAAACCGTCGCCGATTTGCACGTAGGTGGTAACGCCCGCGTCAAGGTCGCGGGCCACACCTACGAGGGCAAGATACGCAGTGTCGGTCTGGAGCCGCTGGCGGATACCGCGGGTACCCTGTATCCCGTGAGTGTGGAATTCAATAGCGGTGATATGCGGCTCTATGCCGGACAGAAGGCGAGCGTCTCATTCTGAGTTTCCGCCATGACTTGTGTCCACTTCGTTGTCCATGGCCGCGTACAGGGTGTTTTCTATCGGGCTTCAGCCCAGGACACGGCCCGCCGCCTGGGACTTCGCGGTTGGGTGCGCAATTGCAGTGACGGTACGGTGGAGCTTGTCGCCTGTGGCGAGGAAGCGGGTTTGCGCGAACTGCAAGCCTGGTTGGGGCAGGGGCCAAAACATGCGCGCGTCGATCGGGTCGCGGCGAGCGGGATTCCGGAACAGGACTTCGACGGTTTTGTCGTGCGGCGGGATGGCTAGTTCGGATACCAGCGCCGATCCAGGGCGTTGAATATCTTGCCCGGGTAGCGCCAACGGCCCGTGCTTCCATTGTATCGGCCAAGAGCGCGCACGAGGTTTCCGTCTTCTTTTTTCATATAGTACTTCAGGATGGTGCAACCGTAGCGCAGATTGGTCTTCATGCGAAACAGGTTGTCTCCCTTTTTGCCGATCTCCTTGAGCCAGAATGGCATGACCTGCATCAAGCCACGAGCCCCTGCGCGGGAAATGGCGAACTGGTCGAAGTTGCTTTCCACCTCGATAACCGCGAGCACAAGCTCCGGCGGCAATTCGGCCCGCAGGGCCTCGCGATGCACCAGGGTGAGGAGCTTGATCCGGTAGTCCGGATCGGGGATGCGCTTGCGCAGGCGGTTCGACATATCGGTCAGCCACACCGTGGCGAGGTAGGGGTCATGGAAGCTGCGTGTATCCTGGGCCGCGGCACGCAGGGCGCGCGTCAGTTCGGGGTCTGCCTTCCGGGCATCGGACTCCGCGCTGAACGCGGTGGTGGCATACAGCACCAGTCCCAGTACGATGATTGCCCTGTTGATTCTCATTTTTCCGGCCCCCGTCGGATCAGGCTTGCAACTGCTCCTGAATTGCAGTGCCCAACCCTTGCAAGGGTAGCTCATTCGCGGAGGATTGCCCACGCCGTTTGTATTCCGCGACCCCGTTCTTGAGGCCCCGGTCGCCCAGGACCACGCGATGGGGGATGCCCACGAGATCCATGTCCGCGAACATGACCCCGGGCCGTTCATTGCGATCGTCAAGCAAGACGTCAATCCCTGCGGCCGTCAGTTCCTCATACAGGGAGTCAACCGCGGCCCGCACCGCCTCGGATTTGTGGTAGCCGATGGGAACAATGCAAACGGAGAATGGGGCAATGGCATCCGGCCAGCGGATGCCGTCGTCGTCGTGGTTCTGCTCGATCGCTGCGGCAACGACGCGTGATACGCCAATACCGTAGCAGCCCATGGGCATGATGACGGTGCGACCGTTTTCGTCCAGGACGGTGGCGTTCATGGCCTCGCTGTACTTCGTGCCCAGCTGGAAGATGTGTCCAACCTCGATCCCGCGGCGAATTGTCAGCGTTCCATCGCAGGTCTCCTCCAACGCGGAGCGCGGGCAGGGGTCACCAGCGACGACTTCGCGCATGTCGGCCACCACTGGCTCAGGGAGGTCGCGCCCCCAGTTGACGTTGCGCAGATGTTTGCCGTCCTCGTTTGCGCCACAGACGAAGTCCGCCAGGCGGGCCGCGCTTTCGTCGGCGATGACTGTGAGGCCCAGTCCCACCGGGCCGATCGAACCCGGGGCGCAGCCCGCGTGGGTTCGCACCTCGTCGGGTTCGATCAGACGCAGGGGGCGGGCGACGGCCTCGATCTTCTCCGCCTTGACGGGGTTCAGTTCGTGATCCCCGCGCAGGACCAGGCCTACGGGGCCGTCATGACCTGCGACCAGCAATGTCTTGACTGTTTGTGCCGGATCGATCTTGAGGTAGCCGCTGACTTCTTCGATGCTGTGCTGCCCCGGCGTTTCGACTTCCGCCATGGGTTTCCCCGGTTCCGCGCGCTTGCCGACGGGCGGCAGGGCGGGGGCGAGTTCCACGTTTGCCGCGTAGTCGCACTTCTCGCAGATGGCAATGCGATCTTCGCCAGAGTCGGCCAGCACATGAAACTCATGTGAGGCGTTGCCACCAATGGCGCCGGTGTCCGCCTCTACCGGACGGAACTCCAGCCCGAGTCGTTCAAAGATTCGGGAATAGGCGCCGTACATGGCTTCGTAGGTTTCCGCCAGGGACCCGTCGTCGGTGTGGAAGGAATAGGCATCCTTCATCAGAAACTCGCGCGCACGCATGACGCCAAAGCGCGGGCGAATCTCATCGCGAAATTTGGTCTGTACCTGGTAGAAAGTTGCCGGCAGCTGGCGATAGCTGCGCAGTTCGCGCCGTACCAGATCGGTGATGACCTCTTCGTGCGTGGGGCCGAAACAGAACTCGCGCTGATGGCGGTCATGCAGGCGCAGCAGTTCCGGTCCGTACTGTTCCCAGCGGCCTGATTCCTGCCACAATTCCGCCGGCTGTACCGCCGGCATCAGGACCTCCTGGGCGCCGGTGCGATTCATCTCCTCGCGCACCACGGCTTCCACTTTCCGCAGCACGCGCAGGCCGAGCGGCAACCAGTTGTACACGCCGGCGGCGACCTTGCGGATCATGCCGGCGCGCAGCATCAGGCGGTGGCTGACAATTTCGGCGTCGGCCGGGGTTTCCTTGACGGTGGAAAGGAGAAAACGGGAAACGCGCATTTGTTCCTCTTCTTCGGTGCGGTTGCGGCAGATGATTTTGGTACCGGCCCGATTATGCCCGAGTTTGACCCGTGGCGGGACTTCGTCGCGCCAGAATCGCGGTGGCGGGGATCGCAGCGAGAATTGAGAACGGACGGGCGCGCCCTTCGGGTACGCCCGTCTTGCGAGACGCCTAGTACCGGCCTCCCCCGGGGCCCATGCCGTTGCCTTGACCCATACCATTCCCGGGGCCCATGCCGTTGCCGTGCGGCCGCGGTTCGTCGGGAAGTTTCACGCCGCGTTCCTTGGCGCGTTCCTGCATCTGCTTGTGGTGTTCACGACGGAAGGCCTGCCGTTCTTCCCTGGTTTTCAGGGTGCGCATCTTTTCCCGGTATTGCGTACGTTCCTGCGGCGTCATGAGCTGCCAGCCATACACGGGCTTGCCATCGGCCATGGCCAGACCCGTGGAAAGCAACATCACTGCCGCGATACCAATGATCGTGATAGGGTGTTTCATATGTGGACTCCTTGAAGGGATCCTTCAGGACAAGGGGAGCGAATTGTTGCGCCGGGGACGGCCCGGAAGCATTGATCCGAATCAAGGACCCGCACACTGGCCGCCCGCAGCCGGGTGTCTCACCATAACCCTGATCCACTGGCACAGACCATGAGCAAGAAGCCCGGGCATTTCCGCTACCGCGGCAAGATCGTCGACGTGAGCGTTGAGACTGTATCCCTCCCTGACGGCCAGGAATTCGAGCTCGAACATGTATGGCACCCGGGTGGCGCAGCAGTCGTTGCCGTCGATGGCGAAAACCGGGTGTGTCTGCTGCGCCAGTACAGGGCGATCGCCAAAACCTGGCTGTGGGAAGTCCCGGCCGGCAAGCGCGACGATGGCGAAGAGCCACTGCGAACCATTCAGCGCGAATTGCGGGAGGAGGCGGGCGCAAGCGCTGGTGAGTGGATCCCGCTGGGGCAGTACTACAGCTCACCGGGGATCTTCGATGAAGTGATCTTTCTGTGGCTGGCCCTGGACCTGGCCGAAGCGGAGCGCGATCCCGAACCGCACGAACTCATCGAGGTGCATTGGCTCGATCTGGATCGGGTGATGGAATTGGTCCGGGCCGGGGACATCGTGGATGGAAAATCGCTTGTCGCCCTGTATCGTGCCCGCGATTTGCTGGATGGACGTCGCAGCTAAAAGTGGTCGGTCCCTACTTCGGGATATTCTTGTTGCGCCAGGCATTGTAGCCGCCCGCCTGTCTGTAGCCGCCACTCAGGATGTAATCGAGCACATTGCGCAGGCGATGGAAACCGACGACGGAATCCACCCGAATGATCTCCTTTCCATGGGGATCGAAGAACAGGATGGTCGGTGTATAGAACAGGCCAAGCTGTTTTCCCCATTCCTTCGCCGTAAGGTGTTTTCCTCCCGGGGTGATTACCGGTGTGTCGCCCCAAAGGTCCAGCTGGACGACCTCAAGTTTCCGTAGCCTGTTCAGGATCTCCTTGTCTTCCATGGGGCCGCCATGCAGTACATCGCAGGCATAGCAGGAGGCCTGTTCGAAAAACACCGCCAATGGGGTCTGGGCTGCAAAGTGCGAGCGGTCCAGGGCATACGGTGGCGGACTGAAGACATCGCTTTGATGCAGGCCATGGTCTTTCTCCTTCAGACTGGGTTCCGCAAGCGCGAGGAAATCCCGGAAACTCTGTTTGCGATAATGGCCATCGGCAACATACTCCAGGGCGGCGCGGAACTGATAGGGCCGGTGGTAGCCCGCGAGTCGCAGAGCGACCCGTCCCTGCCGGTCGTAGAAAAGCAGGGTAGGGGTGAAATTCGCCTTTTGCCGGCTGGCGAATTCCTTTTCCGTGAGGATGTTTCCGCCCATGTCTGTCAGCCTTCGCGAACCGCGCACATTGATTGCGACGACATCGAAGTATTTCTGCGTGTACTCGCGGATATCCCGCCGCCCCCAGTTGTTTTCCAGCTGTGCCTTGCAGTAGGGGCAGTACTCCTGACCAAAGTAGACGATCAGGCCGCGTTTCCCTTCTTCGATGGCCGACTGGAGATCGTCGTGCAGTTCCAGAAAACTGAGCTTGAACCAATCCGGCAGGACCAGGGCCTCGCCCAGGGGTTTGTCGTTGAAGCCGGAGCTTCCCGGCCCCGCCGCACCGGCAGGCGTCCACGCCAGGGTCGCTGCCAGTGTGATGGCAGTCAGCAGGGGGAATTTTGCAAGGTTCAACAACGGTTTTGGATGATTGTCGCGGTGGAAGGGAAGTGTACCGGCTCCACGTGCGCGGAACCAGCGTCACCGGCCGGCGGTTACGTGCTACTGGGGCCCTGTGGGGGATTCTGCTACGCTTGGCATCCGTTTCCAGGGTCACGTGAGCAGCGTTCAGGGCAACAGGGCAGTCATGGCAAGCGGTAAACGATTCCTGCGCACGATCATTGTCTTTTCGGCACTTCTTTGTGTCGCCTCGGTTTTCGCGGACGAAACCCCACCATTTGATGTCAACAAGGCGAGCGCCACACTGGACAAGGCGGAGGCGGCGCTCAAGGACCGACGACTTTCGGAAAGCGAAGTTCGCAACCTGATCGCGGACGTGAACGCGATACAACCGTCCGCCCAGGATTGCGTCAGCACGGCGGAGGGCGATGTCGCCAAGGTTCAGGACGACCTGAAAAGCCTTGGACCGCGGGTGCGCGGCGAGCCCATCGATGTGGTTCGCAAGCGGGTTGCCCTGGAGGAGCAGAAAAAGGCGAAAGAGCAGGGGCTGGCAAGTTGCCGCCTGCTGGTTCTTCGTACGGACGATCTGCTCCAGCGCCTGGGCGATGTTCGCGATCGCCTGCTGGCCGAGCGTCTGTTGGCGCGCGGTCCGGATTTCTTCTCCCTATTCTGGGAGAACTCAAGCAAGCCCGCGATCTGGTTGAATGCCTCCCGCGATTTCGTGGGAAAGCACAGCGGGATGGATCGCCTGGCCGGCTGGCACGTCGGGGCTCTGGTCGTGGCCGCGCTGTTGGGCTTTGTTCTGGCGCACTGGATAAAGCGCTATCTCGGAGCGTGGGTGGCCGACGATCGCCGCTGGGACGTGCGTCTTTCGGGCCGCCTGAATCGGGCGCTGGCGCGCGAATTCAACGCCTCGTTGATTCCGCTGTTGACCACCCTCGCGATTGCCATCTATCTGATGGTGGTGTTCGCCGGCGTTACCCCGGTCCCGTTCATTGGCATCCTTGCCTATGGTTTGCCGGTCTACTTCATTGTGATCGCGCTTCTGCAGGCCCTCCTGGCACCGCGTCCGCCGGCAGAGATGGTGTTCGACATCGAGCGGCCCACTGCCCGCGCCCTGGCGCGTCGCTTCAAGATTCTGTTGCTCTTGTTGTTCGTGGGCTATCTGCTGTTTTCCACCATACTGGCGCAGACCCTCCCGGAGCAGGCGTTCCTGCTGGCGCGGGGCCTGTTTGCCGGCTTCCTCATCGTCAACCTGGTGTGGGTGGTTCTGCTGCTCGGACAGTTTGAGCGCTTCGCCCGGTGGCGGGTCGCGCGCATCGGCCTCAGTATGACATTGGTCGCCACCCTGGTGGCGGAATGGGCCGGGTATCGCAATCTTTCCATCGCCGTCCTGCGCACCGTCTTCGGAACACTGGTATTGCTCGGCGCGTTCACGGTGGTACGCCGACTGCTCGGCGAGTTGTTCGAAGGCCTGGAAAGCGGCCGTCACCGTTGGCATCGGAAAATCCGGGCGTTCTTCGGTCTGGCGACAGGAGAGCCTGTCCCCGGGCTGATCTGGTTGCACCTGATCATTACCCTGTCTCTGTGGTTTGTTGTTGGCGCCCTCCTGCTGCGGGTCTGGGGCCAAAATGATCTGTTGCTGAGCGCCTACAACTATTTTGTAAACGGGTTTGCCGTCGGTTCACTGCAGGTCGTGCCGCTACGGGTCATCATGGCGATCGGCAGCTTTGCCCTGCTCGTCGTCATCTCCGGCTGGTTCCGTGCACGCTTTGAGCGGCGCTGGTTGCCGAAGACACGACTGGAACGCGGTGCACGCGAGGCCCTGGTAACCATCAGCGGTTATAGCGGAATCGCGATCGCCCTGCTGGTGGCGCTGGGGATTGCGGGCCTCAAGTTCAGCAATCTGGCGATCATTGCCGGTGCGCTGTCGGTCGGTATCGGTTTCGGTCTGCAGAACATCGTTAACAATTTTGTGTCCGGCCTGATCCTCCTGTTTGAACGTCCGGTGAAAACCGGCGATTGGGTCGTGGTTGGAGGTACGGAAGGGTATGTGCGCCGGATTCGTATCCGCTCAACCCAGATCGAAACCTTCGATCGCGCGGACGTAATTGTTCCCAATTCGGAACTGATTTCGTCCCAGGTGACAAACTGGATGCTCTACGACCAACGTGGCCGCGTGCGTGTGCCCGTGGGAGTGGCTTATGGCAGCGACGTGGAGAAGGTTCGCGAACTTCTGGAGCAGGTCGCAAAGGAACATCCAGCCGTGGTTCAAAGCGACGCCACGCGCAACATCAAGGTCCTGTTCCGCGGATTTGGTGACAGTTCCCTGGATTTTGAATTGCGCTGCCACATTCGAAACATCGACAAACGCCTGGACGTGATCAGCGATCTGAACTTCGCCATTGACCGCGCCTTCCGCGAGAATGGAGTCGAGATCCCGTTCCCGCAACGCGATCTGCATGTACGCAGCTGGACGCCGGGCGCCGGGCCGGAAGGCGGGAGCCGGGAGTAGGCCATGTCCGGGGATCCACCGGGACGTTGTGTCATCGTCGGATGCGGTTATGTGGGCACCCGCCTGGCTCGCTCCTGGCGCGCGGCCGGTGGCGAAGTGGATGCGATCGTACGCACCGTTGCCAGTGCCGGGCGGCTGGCGGAACAGGGAATCCGCGCGGTGGCCATGGATCTCGACGGATTGCAGTCGAACCTTCCACCCATGGCGGACGCGTGGTTGTACTACCTTGTACCGCCACCACCGACCGGACAAGGGGACGACAGGATCCGCGGTTTCCTGGCGGCGCTGGACCGGGCATCCGCACCCAGGGGTATCGTGCTGCTCAGTACCACCGGTGTCTATGGCGATTGCGACGGCGCATGGATTGACGAGTCCACTCCGGCGCGACCGCAGGTCGACCGCGCCCGGCGGCGGCTGGATGCGGAGACTTCGGTTCGCGAGTGGGCAGGACGGCATGAGGTCCCCGTATACATCCTGCGGGTTCCTGGAATCTACGGGCCAGGCCGCCTGCCGCTTGCGCGGCTACGCGCCGGCACGCCCGTTCTGCGTGAGTCCGAATCGCCCTGGAGCAATCGTGTGCACGTGGATGACCTGGTGATGGCGGCCATGGCAGTTCCGAAGCATGGCCGGCCCGGCGCGGTGTACAACATTTCCGACGGCCATCCGGGAACCATGACCGACTATTTCAATCGGGTCGCCGACGCCGCGGGATTGCCCCGCCCGCCGCAGGTGGATCTGGAGACGGCACGTCGGGAGTTCAAGCCCGGAATGCTTTCCTATTTGGCCGAGTCGAAGCGAATCGACAATACCCGCATGCGCGCGGAGCTGGGCGTCGCGCCCCGCTATCCGGATCTGGAAACGGGGCTGCCCGCGTCTCTTGGTGAGGGTGAGGGTGAGGGTGAGGGTGAGGGCGACCGCCAATAGGTCATGGCGCCCTTGCGATTCGGGACAAAAGCGGGTGAAATCGAAACACAACCCTGGCCCGAGACCTGTTGAATGATCACCCGCATCGTACTGGACGTCCTCAAGCCCCGTAGCCCCAGCGTGCTGGAATTTGCCAGCGCCATCGCCGACAAGTCCCCGGGTTGCAGTGTCCGTGTGACCGTGGACGAGGTCGACGAAAAGACCGAGAGCACCATCGTGGAAGTTCAGGGTCACAACATCTCCTTTGAGAATCTGTCTGCCGCCATCGACGACCTCGGTGGTTCGGTGCATAGCGTCGACGAGGTGGAGATGAACGGCGCGGGCAGCACCTCCTGATCTAGGTGCGCCCACGCGTTCCGCCATGTTGCAGCGCCTGCAATTTCTGATTCGCCTCACACACGCGCATCGCATCGCGCGCCGCTACTTCGTTACCAACGGTTTCGACGGCGCCTTGACCATGTTGGGGATTACCATCGGCTTCCATGCCAGCGGCGTCACCGAACTGCGCGCCATGCTGGGAACCGGATTGGGTGCGGCCATTGCCCTTGCGGTGAGTGGTGTGGCGAGCGCGTACGTCAGTGAGACTGCAGAACGGGATCGCGAACTACAGGAGCTTGAACAGTCCCTGGCACGTGATCTCGGGGAATCCGTTCATGGGCTTGCCGCCACGCTGGTCCCCTGGCTGGTCGCCGCCACCAACGGTCTCGCGCCGCTGTTCATCGCCTTGCTGGTGCTGGCACCCATCTGGCTGCAGTGGGCCGGCGTTTCCCTGCCCCTCCCGCCCCTGCATGCAGCCGTCGCCATGGCTTTCCTGTGCGTGTTTCTTCTCGGCGTATTTCTGGGCTCTATCAGCGGTCGCTTCTGGTTGTGGTCGGCCCTGCGGACGGTCCTCATTGCCGCCGCTACCGCCGGAATCATTTTGCTGGTGAATTTGTCCCTGGCTTGATCTGGATCATATTAGGGAAAGCCGACTTCCGTACCATATCCGTCTCATCCTGTATTCACGGAGGAGGCCGGCATGCATGCACGTCCCGGAACCGGAAACACCTGGATCTCGAGCGCTATGGCAGTACTCGCCCTGTGCGCCATCCCGTGGATCGCAACCGCCCAGGACACCGGCGAAACGGTCGTGAAGCGCGGCGCAGTAAATGACGATCTGTATGCCTTCGGCCGCACGGTGGACATCGATGCCCAGGTCCGCGGCGACGTGATAGCGGCGGGCGGCGACGTTTCGGTCGGCAGGATGGTGAGCGGCGATGTCATGGTCGGGGGAGGCAATGTCAGCCTGCGCGGAAAGGTCGATGACGATGTACGTGCGGGCGGTGGCTCGCTTGACCTTGATCTGGTCGTGGGCGATGACCTGATTGCCGCCGGTGGTGAGATCCGTACTTCTCCCTCTACACGCGTGGGCGGAAATGCCTGGTTTGCGGGCGGTTCGCTCGACCTTTCCGGAGACTTTGCCCACGATCTGCGCGCAGCCGGTGGCGACATCCGCCTTGGCGGGCATGTGCACGGTGATGTGGATCTGGAGGGGGACAATATATCTATCCTCCCCGGTGCCGTGATCGACGGAAATCTGGTGTATCGCAGCAGTCGCATGGCGAACATAGAAAAGGACGCGACGATACGTGGCAAGGTCACGCGCATGCCATATCCGGCTCGCGCGCGCGGGATGCCGGCAGTCGAGCGCGGGTCGAGCCTGCTGTTTCTGGCGAGCCTGTTCCTCTCGGCCCTGGTTCTTGCACTGGTGTTCCCTCGTTTCAGCGCTGCGTCTGCCGAGTGCTTGCGGACCCGCCCCTGGGCCGCTCTGGGACTTGGCTTTGCCGCGCTGGTCGCGACGCCGGTGGCCGCGTTGCTGGCGCTGGTCCTGGTGTTGACCTTCCTGCCCGGTCTGGTGCTGATGGCCCTGTATCCGGTGGTGCTCCTAGCAGGTTTCCTGATCGGCGTCGTTTGGGTCGGAGAACTGGGCGCCCGGCTGATCCGGCGCGATGCCGGGGCCTCGCCCGGAATTCGGGTGCTTTCGCTGGCAGTCGCGTTAGTGGTCCTGGGGCTCCTGAGCCTGATCCCCGTGATCGGAGGTCTCATTTGGTTCCTGTTGATGCTTTTCGGTATGGGCGCTGGAATTCTCCAGTTTTCGAGGCAATATTCCGCGTCAGTTTGAGGGTCTGCGGTTGACTCCGGTGGCGATTTCGCACCTAATGCGCACCCGGACGTATAATCCCGCAACCCATGAAATACCAGACCGACGACCTGCGCATTCGAAGCATCGACGAGGTTGTGTCACCGGAGCAGGTGCACGCCGAGATTTCGGTGTCCGATCGTGCGCGCCAGACCATTCACGATACCCGCGAGGAGATTCATCACGTTCTCCACGGCCAGGATGATCGACTCCTGGTGGTCATCGGGCCGTGCTCGATTCACGATCCGAAGGCGGCTCTCGAATACGCAAGTCGCCTTCGCGCCTTGCGCGAGGAACTCGGCGAGGATCTGCTGCTGGTTATGCGCGTCTACTTCGAGAAGCCCCGGACCACCGTGGGCTGGAAAGGCCTGATAAACGATCCCGATCTGGACGACAGCTGCCACATTAACAAGGGTTTGCGGCTTGCTCGGCAATTGTTAGCGGACATCAACAATCTTGGCGTGCCGGCAGGGACCGAGTTCCTCGATCTGGTTACGCCTCAGTACGTCGCCGATCTGGTCAGCTGGGGCGCCATTGGCGCGCGCACGACTGAAAGCCAGGTCCATCGTGAACTGGCATCCGGTCTTTCCTGTCCTGTCGGGTTCAAGAACGGCACCGACGGGACGTTGAAAATCGCGATCGATGCCATTCGCGCGGCCAGCGTGCCGCACCGGTTTCTGTCTCTGACCAAGGCCGGTCATTCAGCGATTTTTTCCACCACCGGCAACGACGACTGTCATTTGATCCTGCGCGGCGGACGCAAGCCGAACTACGATGCGGCCAGTGTTTCCCGTGCCATCGAAGAAGAGCTTGCTGCCGGACTGGAACCCCGGCTCATGGTCGACCTCAGTCATGCCAACAGCGCCAAGCAACATCAACGCCAGCTCGAGGTTGGCGCGGCCGTTGCCGGGCAAGTGGCAGAGGGCAATTCCGCCATCATCGGTGCCATGATCGAAAGCCATCTCGTGGCCGGTCGCCAGGACGTGGTCCCTAGCAAGGACCTGGTTTACGGCCAGAGTATCACCGATGCGTGTCTGGGTTGGGACGAGAGTGTGCCCCTGCTGCGAAGTCTGGCGGAATCGGTGCGGGTGCGTCGTGGCGCCGGTTCAGCCAGGCGGGACGCGCATACGTCCTGAGTTCCCACCGGTCATCCCGTGAACAGAAATTCGATCCGGAAGTAAATCGAGGCGAGGGGCTTGAAGCCGAAATCCTCGCTGTACAGTTCCTGCGGCGCGATTTCGTAGTACACCCAGTTGCGTTTCTTCGAGCGAATCCTGTACCGGAAATTGACCTGGTACTCGTGCACACGGGCGGGGCCGTCCAGGCCGCGGCCGAGCAGCTCGAACTGATACGCGTGGCGCTCGTTGATTCGGTGGTATATCGAATCGCTGAGAACGACCACGCTTTCGCTGATCGGGTGGGCAATCTTGGCCCCGAGATAGTTCCTCCACAACCAGTCCGGGGCAAGGAGACGATCGAGGGTCAGTTCTGTCAGGGCATTCTGTCGCCCCGACTGGTATTTGGTGAGCGTTTCCGCGGCGCGTAGCTGCCAGCGACCCCAGTGAAAGGTGCGGCGCGTGCGACCACGCAGGTAGGCATCGATGGGGGTGGTGAGGTCCGCACCCACATCCACGTTCGCGGATGAATCCTTCTTTTGCGAGATGATGTACCGCATGCCGCCGCTGTAGACCGGCGAAGTAGCCGCCGACAGCGGGTCTCGAAATCCAACGGGTTCGGTCTCGGCGTCGCTATCGCTTTGAAGAACAAGGTTGTATTTCTTCGCCGTCTTGGGGAGTGCAAGGCGCAAGGCGACATCAGAACTGTATTCGCGGACGCCGTCTTCACGAGCCCGGACGTTCAGTCCAAGTCTGGCCCAGTTCCCCTTCGCATCGGTGAACTCGGTTGAATTGGAAAAGAAGCGGTCGATGGCTCGTGCGACCGTGTTCAGGGTCCGTCCGATCATATCGTGCCCCCGATCCAGGGGAGTGGCCGCCGGTTCCTGGGGATCTTGCGCAAAGGTCGGTCGTGCGATCAGGGCGACGGCCAGAAGCGCTGTCCATGTCAGCATCCTGAATACGTGGGTGCACCGTGACCGGTGCAGCGGGGCGAATACCATCAGCCGGGTCCTCCGGAAATGAGCGCGCGCGACCCAAGATAGATGGCGAACAGCGCGATTCCCTGATTCAGATGATAGAGCGCATTGTGGGTGAAATAGCGTGGGTGAAGGGCAACCTTGCGTTGCTGCAGTACCCCTGCCAGCACCGACCAGGCCGTTCCGGCGACACCTGCCAGGAGCCACCACGAGGGATGCTGGATCCAGCGCCACAGACAAGTGAGCGCCAGGGCGACAAGGGCGGGCGCGTAGTGCCGGATGGCGATCCGGTAGTCATGGCGAACGAACAGGATCTTGAACACATAGAAAAGATAGAGAGCAATGACACCCACCGCAAGCACGATGCTGCTCCAACCGCTCGTGACGGCCACGATGCAGACCCCCCACAAGGCCAGGGCGGCGAGGCCCAGAGATAGCAGTGATGCGCGCCAGACGACTTCGTGCATGCGTGAACCGTGGTCATGGAAAATGCCGTGGGCGAAGCCGGCGAGCAGCGTTGCCAGTCCCAGGGCCGGAAAGAAAACCAGGAACATCGTCCGGCTCGCTGGATCGTTGACCGGCAGGGTGGCCGTCAGATAGGTCAGCGCCAGGCTTTCGATGGTGAGCGCAAAATCGCTCAGGCTTACATCCGGTTCCGCGAGTTTCATGACCCCTGCTGCGTGCCGGTATTCCTTCCTGTACACGCTACCGCGTGCACGGCCTGTCGGCAAGGTCGACGGTGTCGCAGGGGCCCGGCATACTGGTGACGTGCCTGCAGGCATCTCGATACTCTTCCCGGATGGTCCATGGCCCGACGCGTCGAATTGTCATATCGTTCCCGGCTCGCACGACATTTTCACATCGGCTGGATGTCGGAGATACCGGACACGCCCTCCTGGCCGGCGGTCGATCCGGAACGGGTGCGTATTCTGCCGCGGTCCGCGTTCAATGAAAAAATCATCGCCCTGCATCGTGGCCGTTTCTATCCATCCAAACTGGTGACCGGGGAATCGCCGGCACGTATGTTTCGGGCGCTTGAGGTGTCCACGCATAGTTTCGAGGCCGACTTCAATGCGCCTTTGGCCTATTTCGACGTGACCATGCGGCACGAGGAAGCTGCAACGATCGCGCCGGGTATCGGCAATATGGACGCCCTGTTGCGGTTCGCGGGCATGGAATCACCGCCCCCGCGCGGGGAGACTGACTTTGCCGACCCGGATGGCTTTGATCGTCCCAATCCGGGCGAGGATCGCGAGTTCTATTCCCGGCCCCGCCGGGTTGCTCATGTGGATGCCGTGTGCGGGGCGAGGATTGCAGCGCTTTACGCCAGTCTGATTGATCCGGGGTCAAGGGTACTCGACCTCATGAGTGGCTGGCGATCACAACTTCCGGAACAGCGCGGAAACGTATGTGGCCTCGGTCTGAACGAAGAGGAATTGGCAGACAACCCGGCGCTGGACTCATACTGCATTCATGATCTCAATGCAGATCCGGCACTCCCGTTTGAGGACCGGGCGTTCGATGCCGTGGTCAACACGGTATCCATTGAGTACCTGGTGAATCCCGTTTCCGTCTTGCGGGAAGTGCGACGGACCCTTCGCCCGGGAGGTGTGGCGGTCATCAGTTTCTCCAATCGTTATTTCCCGCCCAAGGCCATTTATTTGTGGACGCGGATGTTGCCGATGGAACGCCTGGGGCTGGTGCTGCAGTGGATGGTGGCGGCGGGTTTCGTCGAGCTAACGACCCTTTCCGAGCGCGGACTGGAACGCGATCCGCGGGATCGCTACACCGAACATTTGCGGGAAATGGATCCCCTGTTCGCGGTATGGGGCCGTGCCCCGGGGGCCAGGTAAGAAGCCGGCCCCGCGTCGATCTTTGCCGGTACGACGCGCATACTTGAAGCATGAATCGCGATCCGGAATCGGGAAGCCGGGGCCTACAGTTGCCGCGGGTGGCGGTCAGCAGTTGTCTGCTGGGTCAGCCGGTCCGCTATGACGGAGGCAACAAGTATCAGGCTTGGCTGGTGGAATCCCTGGGGCGCCACGTACAGTTCCAGCCCGAGTGCCCGGAGGCAGGGGCCGGACTTGGCGTGCCGCGTCCGCCGGTACAACTGGTGCGCGGCCAGCATGGCATTCGGGTTCTCGGGGTTTCGGATCGCTCGCTTGATGTAACGGGGCCGCTTGAGTCCTACGGCCGGGAGCTCGTCCCCGCGCTGACCGATGTGTGCGGCTTCATCTTCAAGACCCGTTCCCCGAGTTGTGGCCCATCGGCGGTGCCGGTCTTCGACGAGTCCGGTAGCCGGGTGGGCGAAGGGAGTGGTCTGGTGGCCGGGATCGTTTGCGAGCGAATGCCCAATCTTCCGGTGGAAGACGAGGAAGGCCTTGCCGATCCGCAGCGCCGGGACAATTTTCTGGAGCGTCTGTTCGTGTTTCATCGCTGGCGCACCCTGCGCAGGAATGGTCTGGATGCCGCAGCGCTCGTCGATTTTCACACGCGTCACAAATTTCTGATCCTGGCTCACAATGAAACCCGTTACCGGTCATTGGGACCACTGGTTGCCAGCGCGGGCGCGGGCGCAATCGAAACCCTGGCGAATGAATACGAAACACAGATGATGGCTGCACTGAAGTACCCTGCTACGCCAGGCGAACAGGTAAACGTGATGCAACACCTCGCGGGATTCCTCAAGGACAGGCTAGATCCGGCAGGGAAGCGGTCCTTGCTGCGGGTGATCGACGATTATCGGGAAGGCCGGGTATCCTTGCACTCAACGCGGGCGCGGTTCAGGGAGTGGGTGGCGCACGATCCGGCCGCCGAATCCGCTGCCGCGGTTTTTCTGGAACCGTATCCGGCAGCGCTTGCACCGGAATAGTTGTTTTGTCAGGAGTTGCAATGGCGGTACACAACGAGGACATCGCGGTTCAGTTCGAGGAGATCGCCGACCTGCTGGAGATACAGGAGGCTAACCCCTTTCGGGTACGCGCCTATCGCAATGCCGCGCGTACCGTAAGGGGCTTGGGGCGTGAACTTTCCGAACTGCTTGCCCAGGGTGAAGACCTCACCAGGCTCGCAGGAATCGGCAAGGATCTGGCGGGAAAGATCGAGGAAATGCTACGCACCGGTCAGACCCGTGCGCTCAAGGATTTGCATCGGGAGTTGCCCGCCAGCCTGGAAGACCTGCTGCATATCTCGGGTCTTGGACCGCGCAAGGTCAAGGTGCTGTACACGGAACTCGGAATCAAGACGCTGTCACAGCTGGAAAAGGCGGCACGCGCCGGACGCGTGCGAGAGCTGGATGGTTTTGGGGCCCGTACCGAACAGAAAATTCTGGAAACCATCGCGTCAAAACGGACGCAGGAGAAGCGCTATTTCTACAGTGTCGCGCGCGAACATGCCGAGCCCCTGCTTGCCTATCTGCGCAAGGTGAAGAAGGTTCGCGATGTCGTTCTCGCCGGAAGCTACCGTCGCGGACGCGAGACCGTGGGCGATCTCGATATTCTCGTGACCATTGAGGAAGGGTCGCCGGTGATGGATCGTTTTGCCGCGTACGAGGACGTGGTGGAGGTGGTATCGAAAGGAAGGACGCGTTCCACGGTCATCCTTCGCGGCGGTTTGCAGGTGGACTTGCGCGCAGTGGACCCGGTCTGTTTCGGAGCGGCCTTGCACTATTTCACTGGCAGCAAGGCGCACAACATCCAGATCCGGCGCATGGGTCAGGGGCGTGGCCTGAAGATCAACGAATATGGTGTGTTCCGCGGTGACGAGCGAATCGCCGGCAAGACCGAGAAATCTGTGTTCCAGTCCGTGGGGCTGCCGTTTATTCCGCCACCGTTGCGTGAGGGTCGCGGGGAGATCGAGGCGGCGCACGCGAAGACCTTGCCCAAACTGGTCGAGCTGGACGATCTGAAAGGCGATCTGCACGTACACACAAACGCAACTGATGGGAGCGCCGACCTGGAACCGATGGTGCGCGCGGCGAAAAAGCGCGGCTTCGACTACGTTGCCATTACTGATCATACAAAACATCTCACGATCGCCCACGGACTTACGGCGGAGGCACTGGCGAAACAGATCGATGCCATCGACCGACTGAACGACAAGCTGCGGGGGATTACCGTCCTGAAAGGAGTGGAGGTGGATATCCTGGAGGACGGATCGCTGGATTTGCCGGATTCCATTCTCCAGCGCCTGGACCTGGTCATCGGGGCGGTGCACGGACAATTCGGTTTGTCGCGGTCCAAACAGACACAACGTGTATGTCGGGCCATGGATCACCGCTATTTTTCCATCCTCGCCCATCCATCCGGCCGACTGCTGGAGGAGCGCAAGGCCATGGACCTGGACATGGAGCGGATTGTCCGTCACGCCCGCGAGCGAGGCTGTTTCCTGGAACTGAATGCACAACCCCAGCGTATGGACCTGGACGATACCCATTGCCGTCTCGCAAAGGAGGAGGGCGTGCTGGTCTGCATCAACAGCGATGCCCACGGCGAGTCCCAGTTTGAAGATCTGACCTTCGGAATCAACCAGGCGCAGCGGGGCTGGCTGCGGAAGGAGGATGTATTGAATTCGCGGCCGTTGGGAACATTACGCAAGCTGCTGCGGAACACCATGACATAAACTCGCGTGACTGCCGTGCGTTTTCCGTACAGGGGCTGCGCGCGCCCGCAATAGGGCACGGCCCCAAAATCACCGGTTGTTCCCCGAAAAGTGCCATCGATCGCCGGAATTGGCGCGTGTAGGGGGCTGGGGCCTGCCCTCGGCGAATGGCGCAACTATACTCGCCCGAGACGCGGAAAAACGAAATGGCCCGATCCCCGCCCTGGATGTCCGATGAGTACACGGCAGATCTATATTATTAAGGAATACCTCGCGTTGCCGGATTCCCGTGCGCGCGATCGTGCGAATCCATTTTCCCCAGGTTCTGTATCGAGGCGGGTTCGCCATCGCCACGGGACCGCGGAGGCTCAACCCAAGGAGCAGTCGGTATGAACAGTAAGGCTTGCTGCCTGTTGGCGGTATTGATTGCGTTTCCGCCCACGGTTTTCGCCGAAGGATCGGAATTCCAGAATCTGGATGATCAGGTGCAGGGCGCGAAGGAAGAGGTGCTGCAGATCAATCACGAGTTGATGCTGCTGCAGGAAAAACTCCTGCATCCCTCCAGCACCGAAGTCTCCCTGTTCCTGTCCCTGCAAGCCAGCGGGAAGTTCAGTCTTGATTCGGCTTCTCTGTCTGTGGACGGAAGGCGGGTGGATGAGCATCTCTATACGTATCGGGAGGTCGAGGCTCTACGCAAGGGCGGCGTTCAGCGCCTGCATACGGCCAACCTGACCAGCGGGGCACACAAGGTCCGCCTGACCGTGTCGGGGCACACCGACAGCAACAGCAAATACAGCAAGACCCGGGACTTCACCGTGACCAAGGGGTCGGGTCCGCGACTCGTCGAGTTC
>JARRJV010000022.1 GCA_037388825.1 Acidiferrobacteraceae bacterium
GAAAAATTCAGCCACTTAGGAATACAAGCTCAGCAGGAACCTGAGTTTGAGCGAAATTTTTTCCCGTGGCACCCCGAACAGATGTCATTCAGGCCATTTTTTTGCCCCGAAGACGGGAGGCGGTAGAATGCACCGACCCACCGCCGTACGTACCTCGATCAGGACCCCCTTCCATGGCCAACGATCCAACCGCGAGAGACCCTTCCGCCGACGACGTTTACGATGCACCCCTTGAGCGGGCTTTTGACCGCATCGTTACGCCATTCGAGGAGTTCATTCACAAGCAGGCCACCAGTGGCCTGCTGCTCATGGGCTCGGCACTGCTTGCATTGTTCATCGCCAACAGCCCCCTGGCTCACGGGTACGAACAGTTTCTGAATACCGTCGTCGGATTCAACGTAGGTGACTGGAGGTTCGCTCACTCCATCCACCACTGGATTAACGACGGACTGATGGCCATGTTCTTTTTCGTTGTCGGCCTGGAAATCAAGCGCGAGATTCTGGTGGGCGAACTGTCCGATCCGCGCCAGGCCGCCCTGCCCATTCTCGCCGCTCTGGGGGGGATGATTTTTCCGGCGGTCATTTTCGCCCTGTTCAACACAGGCGGTGAAGCCGCTCGCGGCTGGGGTATCCCCATGGCCACGGACATCGCCTTCGCCGTCGGCGCCCTGGTGCTCCTGGGTACCCGGATTCCCCGATCCCTGGTCACGTTCCTCGTGGCGTTGGCCATCGTGGACGACCTCGGCAGCGTGGTGGTGATCGCCCTGTTCTATACCGAGAAGATTCACCTGGGCGCCCTGGGGCTGGCGGCCCTGCTGGTGGCGGTTCTGGTACTGTTCAACCTCTTTGGCATTCGGCGGACCCTTCCCTATTTCATCGCCGGTGGTCTCTTGTGGCTGGCCATGCTGGAGTCCGGTGTCCACGCCACCATCGCCGGGGTCCTGACTGCGCTTGCCATACCCGCGCGTCCGAAATATCACCCCGGGTCCTTCACTCGCCGCGTGCGTGCGCTCATGGATCGTTTCGATGAGGCCCATGATCCAAAGACCACCATCATCACCAACGAAGGTCAGCGCGCATTGCTGCAAACCCTCGAAAACTGCGTTCACCGGGTCGAGACGCCGCTGCAGCGATTGGAACACCAACTGCACTTTCCCGTCGCCTACGGCATCATTCCCGTGTTCGCGCTGGCCAACGCAGGAATCCCGGTAGACTTCGAGTCCCTTGCCGCCACCCTGTCCCATCCTCTTACCCTGGGCGTGGTGGTGGGACTGGTCGCGGGCAAGCTGCTGGGGATTGCGGGCGTATCGTGGGTAGCGCTGCGCCTGGGCGTGGGACGACTGCCCCAGGGCACAACGTTCAGCCAGATCATTGGCGTCGCGTTGCTGGGGGGCATTGGCTTTACCATGTCCATCTTCATCGGCGAACTGGCGTTCCCCGGGCAGACCTCCTTTCTACTCATGGCCAAGAGCGGCATTTTGCTGGCATCGGTGGTCGCCGGCGTAGGCGGATTCCTGTTCCTGCGCTTTGTCGCACCCGCGCGGTGAGCCTTCCGGAGATCGGGCGCATGCCCGCCTGGGTGGTCTGGGTGGCACAGGATCCCGATGGCAGCTGGTGGGGATTCGAGGCCGAGCCCATGGCGGCGGACTATGGCTGGTACGAGAATGAGACGGGGCGCTACGCCCGTTTGGCCGCCGGTTCGATCAACCCCGACTGGCGTCACACACTTAGGCGGATTGGCAGCAACTAGGAATCCCGCCTTGGCGAGACAAAGTGTATAGGCTGGGCGCGCACGAACTCCTGGTCGAACACGAGATCAATGGAAACATCGTCGTCCTGGCGCACGATGCGTACCTGTTTCAGATCGGGAAGGCGGTCCGCGAGGAAACTGGTTGTGGCGGCCGCCAGGGCCTCGTTGTCGGTCAGGACCGCCTCTGCCAGATTCATGGCAACAAACCTGGCGCGATCGCCCGGCTGCGGCTGTTCGATGCGCTCACCGTCCAGGGTAATGCCCGAATCCATATCCTCGTCCATGCGGTCCAGAAACTCGCGCTGTTTTTCCGACAGGGGCTTGCGACGATCGTATTCGACCATGGATTCGCCGTTCAGGGAGACAACGATTCGATCACTCATACCTTCACTCTTTGATTCGCTCCCATGGTGGAGTACCTCAGGACAACAACCACAGGGTGGCGATGCCAGACCCGGCAATCGCCAACAGGGCCGGAATGACCCGTATTGCCAGTTGCCGCCCGCCCAGAAAGGCTGCCAGCGAGGCCTTGACCAGCGTATTGCTCAGGGCCGCCAGCACAATGGCGACATCGGCACCGTTTGCGCCGGTATCGCGGGCAAGGCGTGCCACGGAAAGGGTAATCGCATCCACGTCAACGGTACCGGACAGCGCCGCCAACAGATACAGACCGTGCTCGCCGAGGAAGTGACGCGCGGCTTCCGCCGCCAGCATGATGAGCGCCAGCAGCAGCCCGAACTCCAGCGCCGGCCGCAACTCCAGGGGATTGCGCAAGGGCACCGCTCCCTCGAGTCGCTCCCCACGGCTGAGATAGGCAAACCACAAGGCCGTCGCAAGCCCAACGCCCGCCATCACGACCAGGGGCCAGAGGAGCGGTGACAGCAGATCGATATTGACCACCGAGATTTCAATGAGCATACGCGGAAACATGGTTGAGCAGGCGATGACGATCCCGGCCGCCAGCAGAGACACCGGCACCGGACCCGCCGCGCGGCGGGCCAGATTGACTGTTGTCGCGGTGGAAGAGACCAGCCCGCCAAACACGCCCGTCGCCAGCATCCCGCGTTTCACGCCAAGGAGACGAACGGCTACGTAGCCGGAGAACGAGATCAGCGCGATCAATACCACCATCCACCAGATCTCGAACGGGTTCAGTGCCTGCCAGGGGCCGTATCCGCGATTCGGCAACACCGGCAGCAGTACAACCGTCATGACCAGCAACTTCAGTGCTGCCTGCAGTTCAACCTGTTCCAGTTTCCGCAGCCAGCCATGTAGCAGCGGCTTCAGACTGAGCAGCGTGGTCGTCACCACCGCGCCTCCGGCCGCCACCACCCCGTAGCCCAGCACTGCCAGGGCACCCAGGGCAAAGGTCACCAGGGCCGCCACGGATGTGGTGATTCCCACACTGCCACGGACCCGGGTGTCGGCAATATGGGCAACGATCAACAGGGCAGCAACGGACACGAAGGCCGCTCCGGTCAGGAGAGGACCCAGCTCCCGTCCCAGCAGAGCCCACAGTCCGCCGAGAAAGCCGAGCAGACCGAAGGTGCGGATTCCTGCAACCCGCGATCCGTCCGGCGCGGCGCGCTCCTGCCAGCCACGTTCGATACCGATGAGAAGGCCGATGGCGAGGGATACGCCGAGATTCAGGAATGTGTCCATGGGCGGACGGTAGCACGGATTGTGACGGGCGTTCACGCGCGGCAGTGGTATGATGATCGCAATACTTGTGCGCGCGCCGTGCACCCCCATATAGGCGACAGGACTGTCACCGGAACGGTTTCGGAAACCGACATCGTGAACGAACGCACCTTCACCGACGACCTCCATCTCCTGATCCGCAGCCTGCCCCAGAGCTTGCAGGATGCTGTGGCCGGCTTGCCCGATGCACCGCTCCTGGAGATCGTCATGGATCTGGGTCGCACACCCCAGGCGCGACTCCCCGACCAGGCCCTGAATCTCTCCGGGGAGCCCGTGACACGGGAACAGCTGGACTACGTCATCGAACGGACCGGAGACTTTGGTGCCGACAATCGCACCGGAATCGAAGGGACCCTGCACCGGATCTCCGCCATTCGCAACCGCCGCGGCGATATCGTCGGCCTGACCCTGCGCGTGGGCCGCGCCGTGTCGGGGACGATTGACCTGATCCGCGATCTGGTCGAGTCGGGAGACAGCCTCCTGCTGCTGGGCCGGCCGGGCATTGGCAAGACCACCAAGCTGCGCGAGATCGCACGCGTGCTGGCAGACGATCTGAAGAAACGTGTCGTCGTGATCGATACCTCGAACGAAATCGCCGGCGATGGTGATATCCCTCACCCCGCCATCGGCAGTGCGCGACGCATGCAGGTGGCACACCCGGCGCGCCAGCATGCAGTCATGATCGAGGCCGTGGAAAATCACATGCCGGAAGTCATCGTCATTGACGAGATCGGGACGGTCGAAGAGGCGCTGGCGGCGCGGACCATTGCCGAGCGTGGTGTTCAGTTGATCGGTACGGCCCACGGCAACACCCTGGATAACCTGGTTCAGAATCCCTCGCTTTCGGATCTGGTGGGCGGGGTACAGACCGTCACCCTGGGCGACGAAGAGGCGCGCTTTCGCGGCACACAGAAAACCATCTCCGAACGCAAGGCCCCGCCGACTTTCGATGCGGTCGTCGAAATCGTGGAACACGACGAGTTGGTGATTCACCGGAACACCGCGCGGGCCGTGGACAATCTCCTGCGCGGCCTTGATGCCGGCGGCATCCGCCGCACCCGCGAAGGCGAATCCGCTGTCGCCAGCGAATCAATGGAAGAAGGCGCACCCGAGGAGCCCCGGGAATTCGGCGCGGATGGTGGCGGCCTGGTGCGCATTTACCCCTACGCCATCAGCCGCGATTCAGTCGAACGCGTGATCCGTGCACTGCGGCTGGAGGCGCGCACCGTCAGCCGGCCGGAGCATGCAGACATCATCCTGGCCCTGCGCTCGCGCAGCGAGGATGCGCGACTGCGACGTATGTCAGCCGCGACCGGCGTCCCGATCCACTGCGTCAAGCGCAACAGCACCGCCCAGATCCGCCATCAGTTACAGAGTCTTCTTGCGCCGGCACCGGCGGCCCGCGCCGACGAGCAACCCGTGGACGAGGCCGTGGTCGAGGCCGAACAGGCCGTTCAGCGCGTTCTGCGTGAAGGCGTGGCGGTGGAACTTTCGCCACGACCACCGGCCTTGCGCCGGGCCCAGCATCGCATCGTCACTCGACATCGCCTGGTGGCCGAGAGCGTGGGCACGGAACCGGCCCGTCACCTGGTCATCTATCCCGTTTGAGTCCCCCGCGCCGGGCAAACCCTCCTTTTTTTCCCGATTTCCGGGGTCACGTAGGCGCCAGCCTGCGCTAGAATGCTTGTTTGCACCACGACTGACATCATATATATAGAGTCATCGTGCCGGCGCGCATCGCCGGGACCGGGAGGCAAGCCCGGCAGGACGTGACCATGGACACAGCACATCAGACACCGTTGCAGCTTGAGGCCCGGATTCGCAGCCTGGCGGAAAGCACACCACGACCCGCGGTCCCGGATGCGGACCGCAAGCAGCAACTCCACGCGCGCATACGTGAACTGCTGGAACAGGAAGACGCCGTCATCATTGCGCACTACTACGTGGATGCCGAACTTCAGCAACTCGCCGAGGACACGGGCGGCTGTGTGGCCGACTCCCTGGAGATGGCCTCCTTTGGCAACCGCCACCCCGCCAGGACCCTGGTGGTGGTTGGCGTGCGGTTCATGGGCGAAACCGCAAAAATCCTGAATCCCGAAAAGCGTGTACTCATGCCTGACCTGGGTGCCGAATGTTCCCTGGACCTTGGCTGTCCCGCCGATACGTTCACCCGCTTCTGCGACCAGCACCGCGACCGCACCGTGGTCGTGTACGCCAACACAAGTGCCGCGGTAAAGGCCCGGGCCGACTGGATGGTCACCTCCAGCAATGCCGTCGCCATCGTCGACGAGTTGCATCGACGGGGAGAGAAGCTGATCTGGGCCCCGGATCGCCATCTGGGACACTACGTCAAGCAACACACCGGTGCCGACATGATTCTCTGGCAGGGCTCGTGCGTGGTCCACGACGAATTTCGCGCCACCGAACTGAAACAGCTCATGGAACAACATCCCGACGCCGAGGTGCTGGTCCATCCCGAGGCGCCGGACGCGGTGGTCGCCCTCGCCGACGTGGTTGGCTCCACACGGCGACTGATTGAAGCCGGCCGCGATTCCCTTGCCAATACCCTGATCGTTGCCACCGACTACGGCCTGTTCCACAAGATGAAGCAGGCCGCCCCCGACAAGACCTTCCTGGTCGCGCCCACCGGGGGCACCAGCGGAACCTGTTCCATGTGCGCCCACTGCCCGTGGATGGCCATGAACGGCCTGGAAAATCTGGCACAGGCACTGGAAACGGGCGCCAACCAGATCGAGATCGAGGAAGAAATCCGACGCCGCGCCCTGGTGCCGATCGAACGCATGCTGGAGTTCTCCCGTAGCCACCAGATCCTGCAGACTGCGGGCGCCTGAGCCCCACCAGGCGCGGCCCCTTGAAGTCTGCTGGTCCGTCCCCAATTGTCGCTCAGGGCTGTAAACCTCACGCGTGATCGACAACCATGTCTGAACTTCCGTTCATCTTCGAAGCCGGCAATGACACATTCGACGAACAGGTACTGGCCCGTTCGCAGACCGTGCCGGTGGTCGTTGACTTCTGGGCAAGCTGGTGTGGCCCCTGCCGCGTACTCATGCCCTTGCTGGACAAACTGGCGAAGGAATACGACGGCCTGTTCGCCCTGGCGAAGGTCAACAGCGATGCCGAGCAGGAACTGGCGGCACGCTTTGGCATCCGCAGCCTGCCAACGGTCAAGGTCTTCCGCCACGGACAGGTGGTAGACGAGTTCATGGGCGCGCAGCCCGAATCAGTCGTCCGCACGCTGCTCGACCGCCATGTCGAACGCGAGTCCGACCGGATGCGGGCGCAGGCGGCCGAGTTAGCGCGCGCTGGAAACGCGAGCGGGGCGCTGGATTTGTTGCGCGCCGCGCACGAACAGGACCCGGGCCACAGCGGAGTCATCGTGGACCTCGCGCGGGCCGTCCTGGCCCAGGGGGACACTTCCGAGGCAGAACGACTGTTTAAACAACTGCCCCCTGCGGCCCAGGTAGAAGACGATGCCCAGGCACTGTCACATGAAATTCAGCATGCGCGGATCCTGGTCAACGCCCCCGACCGCGATACCCTCAAGAAAATCGTGGATGAACGGCCGGGGGACCTGGAGGCACGCCATCAACTCGGGTTGCGCAATGTACAGGAAGGCCGCTATGACGAAGCCCTGGAGCAATTCCTGGAAATCATGACCCGCGACCGCAAATTCGGTGACGACCTGGGTCGGCGCAGCATGCTCGAGGTATTCCAGATCCTCGGACCCACGGACGAACGCGTGGCCCGCTACCGCCCGCGTATGGCCGCCGCCCTGTATTGACCCGGTATTCGTCTGTTTTTTCTTTATTCTTTTCGCGAACGGCCCCATACTTTAGTTAAGGTCATACACGAAGAGGCAGACGTAAGCGATGATGGGCGCTGATATTCGCAGCCCGCAAATCCCCGTCGGCAGCCCCGGCGACGTCACCGCTTGGCTCGAATCCCTCCAATCCGACCGCCCCGATACCGAGTTCGACCTGATTCGCCGTGCCGCTGAATTCGCGCAGCAGGCCCATCGCGGACAGACCCGTGCCTCCGGCGAACCCTACGTTACGCACTCCCTGGCAGTAGCCGACATCCTGGCCTCACTGCGCCTGGACCATGAATCCATCGTCGCGGCCATCCTTCACGACGTGGTGGAAGACACGCCAGTCACGTTGGAGGACATCGAACAGCAGTTCGGGGATGGCGTGGCCAGCCTCGTCGACGGCGTCACCAAGATGAAGATGATCCACGGCATGCGCGACGCCCCCGAATCCGAGCGCCGTGAACACGCCCATGCCGAAAGCCTGCGCAAGATGTTGCTGGCCATGGCCGAGGACGTGCGTGTGGTTCTCATCAAACTGGCCGATCGCCTGCATAACATGCGCACCCTGGGGTCACTCCCGCCCGACAAGCAACAACGTATTGCGCGCGAGACCATGGAGATCTACGCGCCCCTGGCCAATCGACTCGGCATCTGGCAGATCAAGTGGGAACTGGAGGATCTCTCCTTCCGTTATCTGCAACCCCAGACCTATCGTCAGATCGCCACCTTTCTCGCGGAACGGCGTGACGACCGCGTGGGATACATCGACCGCTTCGTCGACCGCCTCCAGCATGAACTGGACCGCGCCGAGATCCAGGCCGAGGTCTCGGGCAGGGCCAAGCATATCTATGGCATCTGGAAGAAGATGCAGCGCAAGCGTCAGGACTTCCACCAAATCCATGACGTCCATGCCGTGCGCGTGTTCGTCGACCGGATCCGTGACTGCTATGCCGCACTCGGCATCGTGCACTCACTGTGGCAGTACCTGCCCGGCGAATTCGACGACTACATCGCTACGCCCAAGGAAAACAACTACCGCTCCATCCACACCGCGGTCATTGGCCCCCAGGGCAAGATCGTGGAGGTACAGATTCGTACGCACGAGATGCACCGGGAATCGGAATACGGGGTCGCGGCACACTGGCGCTACAAGGAAGGAACGCGGACCGATGCCGACTTCGACAGTAAGATCGCGTGGCTGCGGCAATTGCTGGAATGGAAGGATGAAGTCGCCGAGGCCAGCGATTTCGTGGACCAGTTCAAATCCGCGGTATTCTCCGACCGTGTGTACGTCTTTACACCCCGTGGAAACGTGGTCGATCTGCCGCGCGGCTCGACCCCCCTGGACTTCGCCTACCATATCCACACTGAAGTAGGACACCGCTGTCGTGGAGCCAAGGTAAACGGGCATATTGTCCCCCTGACCTATGCACTGAACACCGGCGAACAGGTGGAGATTCTCACGGTGCGCAAGGGCGAACCCAGCCGCGACTGGTTGAACCCCCATCTGGCCTACCTCAAGACCAGCAAGGCGCGCGCGCAGGTTCAGCGCTGGTTCCGCCTCCAGAACCACGACCATCACGTCAGCGATGGGCGCGCCATCCTGGAGCGCGAATTGAAGCGACTCGGGTTTACCGACATCAACTACGAAAAACTCGCACAACGCTTCGGTCATTCGAAACAGGATGAGTTTCTGGCCGCCATCGGCCGCGGCGACGTACGACCGGCCAAACTCGTGGGCGCGGCGCAGGACATGAGCGAGGTGCGCACACGGGAGCAATCCAGCGAGCCCCTGTTGCGCGCACCGCAATCACGCAGACTGCCCACGGGCGTTAGTGTCAATGGTGTTGGAGATCTCCTGACTCGCTTCGCCGGATGCTGCAAGCCACTGCCCGGGGATCCCATCGTCGGATTCATTACCCGCGGTGCCGGAATCAGCATCCATCGACAGGATTGCCACAACGCCTTGCGTGCGGTTGCCGAATCCCCCGAGCGTCTGATCGAGGTCGATTGGGGAAGTGATGCATCCGGGACATATCCGGTTGATGTGGCCATTCAGGCATTTGATCGCCGCGGCCTGTTGCGCGACATCACCACCCTGCTCGCCAACGAGGGTGTCAATGTGACGGCAGTGAATACGCTGTCACACCAGGAATCCCACACCGCCGACATGATTCTCACGGTTGAGATCCCGGATATCGATGCCCTGAGCCGCATCGTTGCGCGCATCGGCCAGCTCCCCAACGTTACCGACGTCCGTCGGAAGACGCGTTAATCCATTTCGACCGGCCTACGACGCGACGGGCGCGAACGACCGCGCCAACTCGCGGTCTCATCGGTATACTGAAGTCTGCGGGTCCAGGCGGCCGGCCCACGCCGGCGGCAAGAACAACAAGGAGCGCCAGCTATGAAACTGGGAATGATCGGTCTGGGTCGGATGGGTGCCAATATGGCGCGGCGACTGCGGCGCGGAGGGATCGAGGTCATCGCCTACAACCGCCATGCGCAAGTGGCCCGGGACCTGGCGACGGAAACCGGGCTCACAGCGGCGGACACACTCAAGGATCTGATCGCCGGGCTCGATAGACCGCGCGTCGTGTGGCTCATGCTCCCGGCGGGGGATCCCACGGAGGAACACATCGGGCAACTCATTCCCCTGTTGGACAAGAACGATATCGTCGTTGATGGCGCCAACTCCTGGTACAAGGATTCGATGCGTCGGGCCTCGGTCCTTGCTGTGCACGGAATCCACTACGTGGACGCGGGTGTCTCTGGCGGTGTCTGGGGGCTGGAAAACGGATATGCCCTGATGGTGGGAGGCCCAGATGACGCGGTCGCCGCGGTCGAACCCGCGCTGCGGGTACTCGCCCCGACAACAGACACGGGTTGGGGGCATGTCGGGCCCGCGGGCAGCGGGCACTTCGTGAAAATGGTTCACAATGGAATCGAGTACGGCATGATGCAGGCGCTGGCAGAGGGACTGGCGCTGATGAAGGCACGCGACGATTTTGCCCTGGACCTGGCGCAGATCAGCGAACTGTGGCGTTATGGCAGCGTTGTACGCAGTTGGCTGCTGGACCTGACCGCGGAATTCCTTGCCGCGGACCAGGAGCTGGACGCGATCGAGCCCTTTGTAGCCGACTCCGGCGAGGGGCGCTGGACCGCGCTGGAAGCCATCGAACAAGGCATACCGGCACCGGTCATGAGCCTGTCGCTGATGATGCGCTTCTCCAGCCAGGGAAAGAGCGACTACCCGGCAAGACTTCTGGCCATGATGCGCAAGGGCTTCGGCGGGCATGCGGTAAAAAAGGAGGAGGCCTGACATGGCGGTCACGATTGGTCCCTGCTATTTCGTCATTTTCGGTGCCACCGGAAATCTGTCGACGGAAAAGCTGTTGCCGGCACTGTATCACCTGGAGGTCGCTGACCGCCTGAACGATGAATTGCGCTTCGTCGCCTTCGCCCGCCGCGAGTGGACCCAGGATGACTGGTTATCCCACATGAAGCTTGCGGTAGAACAAAATTCGGGTGACAGATTCGATACCGCGGCCTATGAGAAGTTCGCGGCGCGCTTCGATTATGTCAAGGGCGATCTGCGTGACCCCCAGGCATACAAGGCCATCATGGAGGTGGTCAGCCGGCCGCGCATGGGTACCTGTGAGAACATCGTCTTCTACCTCGCCATCCGCCCGACGGAATTCACGGAAGTCGTCACCCAGCTCCATCATGCCGGATTCAGTGGACCCTATGCGCGCCATCGCATTGTCGTGGAAAAGCCATTTGGCGAAGACCTGGAGAGCGCGAAGACCCTGAACAACCAGCTGCATCAGTACTTCAGCGAGGAACAGATCTTCCGCATCGATCACTATCTGGGAAAGGAAACCGTGCAGAACCTGCTCGTTTTTCGCTTTGCCAATACCCTGATCGAACCGATCTGGAACCGCAACTACATCGATCATGTGCAGATCACCGTCGCCGAAGACAAGGGCATCGGCAATCGCGCGGGATACTTCGATACGGCTGGCACCCTTCGCGACATGTTGCAGAACCACCTGATGCAGCTGCTGACCGTAGTCGCCATGGAGCCTCCCGCGACCCTGGACGCCGATGCGCTGCGCGACGAAAAGGTGAAGGTGATGCGTTCCATCCGGCCCATCCCGAAGCGATCCGTCAGCAACTATGCCTTCCGGGCGCAGTACTCGGCCGGGGCGATCGATGGTGAGGCGGTACCCGGTTATGCACAGGAATCCGGCGTTGCCCCAGGCTCCACCACCGAAACCTTTGTCGCCTCCAAGTTCTATGTCGACAACTGGCGCTGGCGCGGGGTGCCCTTCTACCTGCGCACCGGCAAGCGACTCAAGGAAGAGCTGTCCGCCATCAGCATCCGCTTTCGTCTTCCGCCACAGCAGTTGTTTCGGGAAACGCCATTGGAGCACGCCGTTGCCAACTGGATCGTGCTATCCATACAGCCCAATGAATGCATGCACATCGAAGTGCACGCAAAACAACCCGGGTTGGGTATGAATACCCGCGTCGTGAAATTGAATGCCTCCTACCGCGATCCCGACGAGATTCCGCTGGAAGCCTACGAGACCTTGTTGCTGGATGTGATCGAGGGCGACCGCAGCCTGTTCATTCGCTTCGATGAAGTGGAATGGGCCTGGAGGATCGTCGATCCCATTCTCCAGCACTGGTCTCACGAGACGCAGTTCATCCATACCTACCCGGCCGGTAGCTGGGGTCCGGAAGAAACCACTCGCCTGTTTGACGCCGAGGACCAGGCATGGCGCAACGACATCTAGGCACACCGCCCCAGACGCGGCGCTGGTACGTGTATGCGGATAGCGATGCCCTGACGCGTACGCTGTCGAGGACCCTGCTGGATTCCGCCGCCGAGGCGGTCGCCCAACGCGGCGCCTTTCACCTGGTACTGGCCGGGGGCAGTACCCCGCGGACCCTGTACCGCCTGCTCGCGCAGGCCGATGCGGACTGGCACGCCTGGCACATCTACTTCGCGGTGCACGACGCGCCCAAGCCACCACCCGAACGAATCAGCCTGAGCGCGTCACGCCTGGGGCGGGCACGGCAGGTCTGGTTCCTGGTGACCGGTGCAGGAAAGCGGGAGGCGATGGAACGCTGGCGTGAGGGGGAAGACATTCCCGCGGCGCATATCCGCCCCATGGCGGGGGTCGAGATTCACATGGACAGCGAGGCGGCACCGTCGGAAGGGATGGCCTGAGCGCTACTGTACGCCCAGACGTTCGGTCCAGTTCCCCTGGGGTAGCTGCTCCGCCTCGTCGCGAATGATCCTGGCTTCGTCCTCGCGCCCCAGCGCAAGCAGCGCCTCGGACTTGAGCAGCAGGGAATTGCGATTCTCCGGATCCAGCGCCAATGCCCCTTCCACCCAGGTGAGCGACTCTTTTGGGTTTCCTTTCAGATAATAGGTCGTGGCCAGATTATGATAGGCCTTGGCATAGCTGGCATCGTGGCGGATAGCCTTGCGAAAGTGTTGCATGGCCAGCGCGTATTCGTGGTCCCGCGCAAACAATACGCCAAGGTCGTCGTGGGCTTCTGAATTCCCGGGATCCAGCTCGATCGCCCTCTCCAGATCGCGCCGGGCTTGCTTCAGATCCCCGTTCCACACCCTGCGGATTCCGCGCTTTGTAAGACCGACGGAACTCTCAGGATTGCGTTGCACGAATACTGTCAGATCGGCGATCGCCCGATCCAGTTTGCCCGCCCGTCCCAGGGCCATGCCGCGCCCAAACCAGGCCTGATCCAGTTTCGGGTTCAGACGGATCGCCCGGTCGTAGTCGACCACGGCACGGTCAAACTCATGTTGCGCGAACAGGAGATCACCGCGGCGGATATACAACTTGCCATTCCGGGGCTCGCGCTTCAGCTGAGCATTGAGCTTTGCCAGCTGTTGACCGGGATCGAGATCGCTCCGGGACGATCGTTGCCTTGCAGGCAACTCTGAACGTGGGTCCAGCCACTTGCCCGCCACCGATGGAAGGCCGCTGAAGCACGCGAGATAGACGCCGCTCATGTCCATCTGGTTTGTCGGTATCTCGTAATCTTCCAGAGACATGCTCACCGCCTTGCCAGAATAGCTCCCCTCGCACTTCTCGAAGATTATTTCTCCTGATGCGTCGAACTGGCGGAAGGCATGCAGCTTGCCGTTATAGACATGAAGATCGATCAGGGTCTGGTAGGGGGCATTGTGAAAACGCGGAAGCCAGGCCGCCGTGTAGTCACGAATCACCCGACCCTTGGCATCGTAGAAATTCTCTTCAATGGTATGAAGGATGTCCGGCTTTGCCTTGTTCCGCCGGATGCGGGCCAGCAGGCGCCCGCTCTCGCGGTCGAAATAGCTGGTCTCCACATAGTGAAACCCCTTGCTGAAATCTCCGCCGTATCCGCCCTCCTTCGTCTCGGTGCGGATTTGCCTGCCGGCCATCCGCTCCCGGTGCACCTCGTATAGCCTGGCAGCGAAACGGTTCCATTGATCGACCCGTGTCCGGTCTTCATGGACCGTGGCCTGATCCTCCGCGGCTCCGGCGACGGAAACCACCGCAAAAAACAGTATCAACGCAGTCCAGCGAATCCCCATCATTCCCTCCTGTGGCCGTTTGGCTTGTTGTTATCTCATGACTCTGGACGGGTTCGGACGCAGATTTAATCCCCTGGCTGCTGGAGGGCCGCCCTCAGGTGTCGCGCGAAATCCACTCGCTCTTCGGCACTGAGATCCGCGGCGATCTCCAGCCTTACCCCATGGGATCCCAGGAGTACGTGAGGCGGGCGCAAGGGATGGGGATCAGGCTCCACGGTCACACGCGTCCAATAGCGCTGGAAATTCTGAATTGATTCCCGACCGCCAAAGCGACGTATAAGCGTAACCAGGTCCCCTTCCACGACGATGTATTCGTGATCGTCTTAGTGCCGGTAAAACCACAAGAACACCCCGCCAAACAGCAGTGCCTCCAGACCGGCAAAGGGAAAGATTAACCACGCGCCCATCAGGGTAAAGGCGCCGGCGATGGTGAGCAGCACGGCTGTGATGGAAAAGAACGCCACCAGCATGCCTTCCCGACTCAGAGAACGATTGGGCCGCACGACAAACTGTGTCGCCGGTCGATTTGCTATATCACCATACTCTTCGTGTCTCACCGGAAGTCACTCAATCGCTGGCTAGAGCCGTGGCTCCAGTACACTCCGGATCTCGGCATCGGTCAACACGACCGGGTTTGTCTTCATGCTGCTGCCGCGCGAATGGGCAACGATGCGGTCCAGATCCGCGGGATCGATCCCGTAACCGGAAAGTCGCGGAAGCTCGAGACGGTCGGTCCACTGTTCCAGCAAGGTCACGAGCGCGGTCCACCCGTCTTCCGCAGATGCAAAATCCCGCTCGCACAGAACTGCCGCCACCCGCCCATAGGATCTGAGGCCGACATTGTCGGGCTCGCGCTCGCGCATGACGGCGATGTTCACCTCCGTCGCACGCGCGACCAGTGTGCCACAGGCAACGCCATGGGGTATCGGGTAGAAAGCACCGAGGGGGGAAGCCAGTCCATGAACGGAGCCCAGGCCAACATGGGCCAGGGTTATGCCGGAGACCAGGGCAGCATAGGCCATTCGTTCGCGCGCGAGGGACGGGTCCCCGGTCCCCTCGTACAGAGGAAGCAGCCCGTCCCGCGCGGCCTTCAAGCCCTCGAAGGCAAGGGAGTCCGTAAACACATTCGCCCTTGTAGATACACAGGACTCGATCAACTGGGTCAGGGCGTCCATACCATTGGCTGCAATCACGGTACGGGGGCAACTGGCCAGCAGGTCCGGATCCACCACCGCATACTGCGCAACCAGTTGTTCGTCACGGAAGGACTTCTTGTACCCACCTTCGCCACGAACACTCAGCACCGCGTTTCGCGTCGCCTCACTGCCTGTCCCCGCCGTGGTGGGAACCGCGATCAAGGGCACGGCCGGACCGGTATAGGGAAGTTCCGGCCCTACCCCTTCCAGGTAGTCCGATACCGGGCGACCCACGCGCAACAGGCCAGCGATGGCCTTGCCCGCATCCAGCGCGCTGCCGCCGCCAATGGCGAGCACAACATCGATCGCGCGCGACCCGTACTCGCGGACGGCATCGTCCACAAGCTGTGGCGACGGCTCACCATCCACGCGGACGTGCTCTACGGTTCCGCCATGTTCACGCAGG
Organism: Acidiferrobacteraceae bacterium; assembly: GCA_037388825.1. Lineage (NCBI taxonomy): Bacteria > Pseudomonadati > Pseudomonadota > Gammaproteobacteria > Acidiferrobacterales > Acidiferrobacteraceae > Acidiferrobacteraceae bacterium. The sequence goes on from JARRJV010000022.1 coordinate 15,496, forward strand.
GCCGAGTCCAGCGAGCGGAATCGTTCCGAATCGGGAAAGGAGCGTGCGCCGGTGACCAGAAGGACCCTTGTCCCGTAGGCCGACACCAGTTCGGGAATCCGGGCAAAAACCCCGGTCCCAAACTCGATCCGGGGAATGCGGCCGACGGAAAAGCTGCCCATCGCCATCAGGATTTTTCCGGAAACAATCCATTGTAAATCACGCCTTCACGGGGAGCGGCCATCCAGGGCGCGACGGCGTCCCGCCAGCGACGATAGTGATCCGTCTCCTCGTGCGCCGCCGCATCTTCCGCGCTGCGATAGAGTTCATACAGGACGAAGCGCGTGGGATCCTCGGGATGTTGCAGCACGTCGAAGCGGATGTTCCCCGGCTCCTGCAGCGAGGCCTTGTGATTGGCGTGGGTGGCGGCGATGAATACGTCCAGACATTCGGGCTTAACCTGGACACGGACAATGGCGGCGTGCATACGGCTTTCTCGCTGAATGGCTCCGGGGCAATTCTACCGGCCCGGGCGCCCTGTGTCAGAACAAGTCCATCTGCGCCCGGCCGGGTATGCGGCTACCCCAGACCGGTGTTTTCGGTCCACCCATAGATCGCGACGACTGCTTCGGTTACGCTTGTCCATCGACGACCCGCACCACGCACTACCGTGACGACCCGCTTTCTCTTTCTTGTCCTGACACTCCTTGTCGTGCTGCCCGCCGCCGCTTCGGCCAGTGACGCCTTTACCGTGCGCGGTACCGCCGGCGACGACATCCCCGTCGAACGACACACGGCCCCGGGAGACGTTGCCATTATCTGGACCCCTTCCCGCTTCGGCGTACAGCCGCCACAGGGGGAAACAGCGGACCAACTGGCCGCGCGGGGTATCGAGGTCTGGATCGCGGATCTGCAAAGCGCGTACTTCGTTTCCACCAACCGCAGCAGCGTGGACCACTTTCGCCCGGCCGACATCGCCCTGTTGGTCGATCGTGCACGCAAGGAGGGCAAGACGCGCGTATTCCTGATGAGCACCGGGCTGGGTGCCCGGCCCGTGCTGCGCGCCGCGCGATACTGGCAGCAGCACCACAAGGGCAAGTCCGACCTGCGGGGCATCATTCTGTTTCATCCCGGCCTGTACGCGGCGCGGCCCCAACCCGGCCACGACGCGCAGTACCTGCCTGTGGTGCACGAAACCAACCTCCCTGTCTACATTCTGCAACCGACACTGTCGACCAGCAGTCGCCGGATGCCGGAACTGCGCGCTGCCCTGACGGCGGCGGGGAGCTCCGTGTTCGTCCAGTACTTCAAAGGGGCAGTTGACGGTTTTCAACTGCGGCCACCCGAACTCATGACCCCGGCCAGTTACCGCGCCCGGGCGGCCCTGCCCGCTGCGCTCGACCGCGCGGTCAGAACCCTGGGGGACCTTGCCCCCGTTACCCACGCGGCCCCGGTTTACCGGACCACGGAAGCCGCGCGCGCGAGCGCGCCCCTGGGCCTTCAGGACGCAAAACTGGCGCACATTCCGCCCCTCGCCCTGCACGATTTGCAGGGAAAGATCCGGCGTCTGGCCCACTACCGGGGCAAGGTGGTGCTGGTGAATTTCTGGGCCAGTTGGTGTCCGCCATGTGTACACGAAATGCCGTCCATGGAAAGGCTGTACCAGAAGCTCAAGAATCACTCCTTCGAGATCCTCGCGATCAATGTCGGCGAATCCGCGACCACCGTACGGAAATTCATTCGCCGGAACGGCTATCATTTTCCCGTACTGCTGGACCCGAACGGCAAGGCCTACAGCGCCTGGAAGGTATATGTCTTTCCGACCACATACATTGTGGACCGCGACGGGTCCATCCGCTACGCAAGCGTCGGCGGCGTGCAATGGGACGACCCCCTGGTCGCGGGAACCGTGCGCAAGCTGATCAAGGCGCATTGAGCAAATCCGTCTGCGACGTCCGGCGGGAGGGATGTGTAACCTGCGGGCTACGGAGTCGTTATATACTTGGGTCCGATGATCGGCTTGCCGGCCGAAGGAATGAATCAGCATGCAACTCACCCGCCATACCGACTATTCCCTGCGCATCCTGATATATCTCGCGGTACACGAAGGGGAACGCGTTACCCTCACCGAAATCGCTGATGCGTTCGGCATTTCCCTGAATCACTTGAACAAGGTCCTTCATGGATTGACCGGTTTGGGTGCGGTTAAGACCTTTCGTGGAAAACACGGCGGAATTACGCTCGCCCAGGATCCGGAAAAGATTCGCGTCGGGCACGTGGTCCGGCACATGGAAAGCACCCTGCAGATAATCGATTGCATGTCGCCTCACTGTCCCATCCTGCCGGCATGCGAGCTTCGCGGTGTCCTGAATGATGCGCGCGACGCGTTCCTTCAGGTGCTGGATGGCTATACCCTGGCCGAGCTGGTTGGCCAGAAACAGGCCAAACTGCAACAGCTTCTTCACGCCTGAGGCCGCACATCTGGTCATGAATTCGCACACGCCGAACACCGACAGTTTCGATGTTGATCTCGACTCCTTCGATGAACTCGTGTTGGGGGAGTCACGAAAGCGGCCGCTGCTTCTCGACCTTTGGGCCGCGTGGTGTGCGCCCTGTCTCGTGATCGCGCCCGTACTGGAAAAGATCGTGACGGAACGGGGTGGCGAGATCGCTCTCGCCCGGGTGGAAGTCGATCGCGGGGACAATATGAAGCTGGCTGGCCGCTATCACGTTCGCGGCTTCCCGACCGTGATCCTGCTGCGCGACGGAGAAGAGCTGGGCCGGTTCAGCGGAGCCAGGCACCGCGCCGATATCGAGGAGTTCATCGACTCCCTGTTGTAGCGGATCTATCGCCTCAGGCAACCATCGGGAAGAAGGCCTGCGGGTCCAGGTTGTGTTCTTCCGGAGACAGGACGCGTACGATTTCGTACAACTGGCCACCCTCGGTTCGCTGCCGGGCGAGATCGACGATGCGACCGCCGGAATACACCCGGTTTTCCGCATCACTGGCCAGGACCACTCGCGGGCGCAGATGCCGCTCCCGATTGCGCGTAATGACGACGGCCCGCTCGCCGGTGTTTAGCTGCACCACGCTACCAATCGGGTAGACCCCCATGTAGCGAATGAACTGCTCCACCAGTTCCGGCTCAAAAAGCTGGCCCCGACGGTCATACATGTGCATTAGTGTCGAGTGCGCGTCAGCTCCCTGGCGCCACGGACGATCTCCGGTCACACCCTCGTAGTAATCGACGATGGCGCCGATGTGCCCAAACTGACTGATGTCATTGCCCTTCGCGCCCAGGGGATAACCGCTACCGTCGTAGCGCTCGTGGTGCCAACCGACGACCTCCAGGGCCATGGTCGGCATACCCGGTGCATACTGGCGCAAAATCCGCAAACCGTCGCCCACATGGCGTTTGATGATTTCGGCTTCTGCCGGTGACAAGTCGCTGCGCTTTTCCAGCAACTCCATCGGCACGCGAATCTTGCCGACATCGTGCAACAGGGCGCCGATACCCAGCACATTCAGCGACTCCTGTTCCAGGCCGATCTGGCGACCCAGGCCCAGGGCGAGAATGCAGACGCGCAGACTGTGGTGCGCGATGTAGTCCGATTTCTGCCGTATCAGGGAAAACAGCGCCAGCGCATCCGGATTGCGAATGATGCTGGCGGTGAAGTCGGCGCTCAGCTGGCTGATGGCGTCGATGTCGAGATCGCGACTCTCACGGACGTCATCGAGAACCTTGTCCATGAGTTCCTGTGCGTGTCGATAGGTATCGCGGACTTGATGGATCTCGTCTTCAAGCGTCGTCGTGTCGACATAGGGATCCTTGCGCAGAACGGACCGGGCCTGGGAGCGAAGCACCTCCAGCTCGATCCGGCGCTTGTCCAGGGACTCGACCTTGGCGCGGCGCGGCGGGGGCGGCGCGGCCTCGGCGACGTCGCTGCCCAGGCTGGTGTCGATGTAGACGAATTTGCAGTACTGGTGAAGCGCCTCGATCTGTTCCGCCGAGGTGATTTCAAAACCCTGAAACATGAATGGGGTTTCCAGCCACGGCCGATCCAGCTCGTAGACGAACATGCCTGCCTTGAGATCGCCAACCTCTACCTTCTTCTTCACCTGCACCTTCCCCATCCAGAATTTCTAATTGGAAACAAGAGTATAGATGCAAGAATTACACCATTGCAGTGAAAAAAACCCAGTCAAACCGGAAATTCCGGAAACCCTGATGTTTCAATCGTTTAGCACTGGCGATTTGGACAAGATTCGGGAAGCTACAATTCCTTCGCAGGAGGACACTGACGAGATGCGGCAGATCAGACGCAGAATCGCTGCCCCGACTGACGCTACGGGGCCGATCCCAGGACAATCCCGGTGCCTCCCAGGCCGCAGTAACCGCCCGGATTCTTGGCCAAGTACTGCTGATGGTAGCCCTCGGCGAAATAGAAATTCGGGGCCTCCACGATCTCCGTGGTAATGGTGCCCCGGCCGGCGGCGGAAAGCGCCGCCTGATAGCGATCCCGGGAAGATTCGGCGGCCCTGCGCTGCTCCTCGTCGTAACAGTAGATACCCGAACGATACTGGGTGCCAACATCATTGCCCTGGCGCATCCCCTGGGTCGGGTCGTGGGACTCCCAGAACACGGTCAGAAGGTCTTCGTAGGAAACCTGCGCCGGATCGTATATGACCCGCACCACTTCGTTGTGACCGGTCAGGCCGCTACAGACCTCGTCATAGGTGGGATTCGGGGTGTAACCGCCGGCATAGCCGACGGCGGTGGAGTAGACACCGGCAAGCTCCCAGAATCTGCGCTCGGCGCCCCAGAAGCACCCCAGTCCGAACAGCGCCTGCCGCATTCCGTCGGGAAACGGACCTGCCAGGGGGTGGTCATTGACGAAGTGCCGTTCCGGAACCGGCATCACCTGATCCCGCCCGGGAAGGGCCTGCTCCGGAGTCGGCATTTGCTGCGTGCGCAATCGGTACATGGGCTTGTCCATAAAAAATGGAAGCGGCTACTGCAACAGTCTATACCGGCAAAAGCAACGGCCCCTCTTTGCCTTCCGTGGGCCTAATGAAGCCAGGTCGCCAGGCCAATCAGTAGCGCGCAAAGAAGCATGATGGTCCAGGCAAAGCCCGCCACTTGCCCCCATCGCTGGGTGCGACGCCGGCATTCCTCTCGTACCAGCATTCCCAGCTCGGACTCGGGGGGATACAGCTCCATCAATTCCACGAGCTGGTTTCGGGTCATGGTCTTGAGGCTTTCTGCGTGCATGACAAGTCTCCCACGGGGTCGGATTCGAACCCTCGTCCGCGCCCGGGAAGATCATTGTATGCCGCCCGGCTTGCCGCACTCAACGGCCGCCCGCAAGCGGACGAAGCGGCACTCAGGACTTGCTGTTGCTTTCGATGAACTTCTCGATCAGATTCGCGGACGTCGCGCCGACCTGCTCGGCCCGAATTTTTCCCTTGGGATCGAAGATCAGGAACGTCGGCGTGCCGACCCAGTCATTACCCGTATATTCCGTATACAGCGCGGCAACGTCCTCGGGCTCGCCAATCAGATTCGGAAACGTCACCTTGTGTCGATGGATAAAATCGACGGCCTGCTTGTGATACTCCTTGCCGTCCAGGCTGATACCCAGGACGGTAGCGTCCTTTTTGCGGTGCCGGTTGTAGAAAGCGATTTCCTGACCCACATCGCGATTGCAGACTGCACAGTCATGGGCCCAGATCATGACCACCAGCCATTTTCCGTGGCCCGTATAATCCGAGATGGTTTGGGGTTTTCCATCGAAATTTGCCAGCCCGCCGGCATAGGCCGAGGCCGTTGCCAGCAACAGGCCCGTCAGTGCCAGTCCACGCACAAACCGACCCATTGTTCCATTCATCTGATTCATATTGTCCCCATCTATAGTTTCAGCCCACAACCTGTATCGACCGTGGGACAACAAGGAAGTTCTGTGCCGATATCCGCAAATCCCTGCTACACTGTAAGGAAGCTGGATTCAACCGATCTGGGGGACACATGCACAGACCGGATTTTGCCTGTTCAAATCTTGATCCGCTGCATTCCCGGGACCTCAGGTTCCTGATCGAACATTTCCCCGAGCCTGGAAGAAACTACGAGCAGATTGTCGAAGGCCTGCATCGGTTCCCCAATACCCTGGAGTCCATTCTCGACAGCGACTACGTTGCTCTGGAGATTCTGCAACGGCGCGACGAGCTTCTCGATATCTCACCTTTCCTGCTGTTCAATGTGCTGTTGAGACGAACCCTCGGGCGACCGCGCGGACAAACCGACCGCAGCGTAATCAACTATTTGGCAAACCTGCTGGCCCTGTTCGTGCACACCGATCGCGTTCATCGCATCGCCCGCGGCGACAGTGAGGATTATGAATACCTGTTCGATCTCGCCGCGGCAGTCCCGGATGCTGACTCGCGCCGGGAGTTTCTGCTTCATTCCCACATCGGCAATTACTCCCTGTATCTCACCGGGATGTTTCCCGGATGGATCGAGCATCGATACCGCTACAAGCGACGACCGGTCAGCGTCGATTACTACGTTGACATGGGTCGTGCCCACTTCCAGCAGGCGGCGCGCCATCCGATGGCACAGGAATTCAGCATGGACCGGGTTTTCTTCCGCCTGGCACTGATGTTCGATTCCTATCGAACCGGGCTTCAGCACATGGCACGAAATTTTCTCGTTGCCGGCTGACCCAGCCTAGCCGCGCGAGCCCATCACACGCCACAGATAGCTGCTGCCGCGTTCACGTCCGGTGTAGACGTAGTGAAAGACGTTCTCGTTCTTCACTACCCAGTCCAGTTGCGCCCGCACCCCGTAGCGCCCGACAAACAGGATCCGGTCTCCCACCTGTACCTGCGTCGATTCGGACGGCGCCAACAGATGTTCTTCATCGCGTTTGATCAGCAGGGCGAAGCAATCAAGCCGTTGATCCCGATTGCGGGGATCTCGATACAGTTCTGCCAGGGTCACGGGATCACCTTTGTCGATGGCCGCTCGCACGGCGGGGGCGCCCTCCTCGTCGATGGTGACCGCCCAGGCACGGGGCGCCTCGTCCGCGGTAATGCCGGAGATGCGGCTAACCATCTGGTTGGCCCATTCGTTGTCCATTTTCCGCGCCGCTTCCAGGAACTCGGAAAGCAAGGGGGTGGTGATCAGGGCAAAGATCTTGTGCGCAATGATGCTTCCGCGCTGCATGATGATGTTGATCGATGCGGCACGAAAGATCGGATTGTTTTCGCGCTGGTTCTGGCGCGCCACGATGAACAGGTTCGGATTCAATTCGCGCGCCGTGAGGACAATGGAGAGATTGTTGGCATCATTGTCGGTCCCGGCGACGATGCCCACCGCCTGCTCGATCTCCGCCTCACGCAGGGTCACCGCCTCTGTCCCCCGGCCGGTGATGGTATCCGGGGGCGCATGGGTCCCTTCCGGATTGGCCTCGACGATGGTCGTGCGCACACGCGCGTCGGCAAGACGCTCGCACACTGCCTTTCCGAACCGGCCATATCCACACAAGACCCAACGGCCGACAGATGGGAACACCGGTTCGGACAGATGCTCGTGGGGTACCCCGGTCATCCAGTCGTACAACAGATACATGCCCGGCGATTCCAGAGCCAGCGCCAGACGCCCGGCAAATGTATCGAACGGGTTGATCACATGGTCGGTTCCGAACGAGGCGATATTGGCCTCCGCATCGCGCGTTTCCGCGCGGGCAATGGTCGCAAGTCTCGGGTTCAGAAGCTTGGCGGAAATAACCACCTTGAGATTGACCTGGTCCACATTCGTCAGCGCCACAACACCTGCGCAGTGCGGATGATTCAGGCCCGCGGCGCGCAGAACCTCCGGCATCGCCGCGTCGGCACACAGGCCGGGAACCGGGAATCGGAGATCTTCCAGATGTAGCGCGTTGATCCGGTCATTGTCGATATCGATCACCACAGACCGGATTCCCGCTTCGGCAAGGGCCCGCACCAGAAAGCTGCCGGTATCGCCATAGCCGCATACGAGGTAGTACGGCTCCATGATTCGGCGCACGGCACGTCGAAATGCATTTTCACTCAGCAGGCTGCGAAAGGCCTGGTTCTGGATCACAGCGAGCAGACTGCCGATGGCGTACAGCCAGGCGAAGACCGTGCTGTAGATGCTGACGAGGGTCCACATGCGCTGGGAATCGGTGAATGCGTAGGGGACCTCGCCAAGGCCGATGGTCGTGCCGAGGATGCTTACGAAATAGAACGCGTGGAAGAAATCCATGTGCCACGCCTGGCCGTGATCGTCGACGCCGGGGATCAGGACGAACCCGAGGACCGCGACGGAGTACACCACGATCAGGACGATCAGGGGGGCCCGCAGTTGGCGCAACAGAATGAAAGCGACATTGCGCATGGGAGGTCCAGGTGCGCGCTCAGCGACGCACGGTCATGGTCTCCGCTACCAGCAGTACCACCGATGTGATGTTCGCCAGCAAGGCGCCGCCGGACAGCGACACGATAGCCGCAACCACTTCTCCGCTGAAGCCAGTTCCCTGAACGTGGACCACCATGCCCCACACCACCGCGGCGGCAATCAGCTGGAGATCCGCCACCAGGCTGGTGGCAAGCAGCACGGCGCCCAGGTGGGTACGGTCGCCGAATTTCAGAACTGTGGCGATCAGACTGACCACCAGTGCGGCATAAAGCTCGTAGACATTGTGGTGAGCGGGGGCCTCGATCTCACCTACGAAGAAACCGAAGTTGAGGGTCAGGGCCAGGACGATAAAGAACGCAAATGCCACTTTTTCCAGATTCATTCTCTTCTCCTTCAGCCGCAGTCGCCTGTTGCCGCGGTGGATAGTGGAATCGCCATCCTAAACCATGGCGCGATCCCTTGACCACCGGCGCCGACGGGTGTGACGCGGTCGAATGGAGTACTAGCCCCGTTCCGCCAGGACCCGCTCGATGCGCCGGTCTGGCACCAGCCACATCAGCGCCACCACCACATACAGGGCCTGGGCAATCCATTGATTGAAGAAGGCGGACCCTACAGCCACGCCGTAGATCACGATCGACAGATTGCCCTTGATGTCGCGACCGATGGCATGGGCAAGAAGCGAATCCTTTCCGTCAACGGCAATGATGGCCCGGACCAGAATCCAATAGGCGATTGCGGCCAGAATCAGTACAGCGCCGTAAAGCGCGGTGGGTACCGCGGCGAAATGATTCTCGCCCATCCAACCCGTGACGAAAGGCAACAGCGAAAGACAAAACAGGAGGAGCAGGTTGGCCCAAAGGATACCGCCGCTGATCCGATGGACCGTGTGCAACAGATGGTGGTGGTTGTTCCAGTAGATACCGATGTAGACGAAACTGAGAACGTAGCTCAGAAAGACCGGCAAAAGGGGTTTGAGAGCGGCAAGGGTTTCCCCGTGAGGGACTTTGAGCTCCAGCACCATAATGGTGATGATGATGGCCAGCACCCCATCACTGAAGGCCTCGAGACGATTCTTGCCCACGGCGCTAGTCCACCTGGACCCTGACCGGCGCGCGGTGCCTCAGGAGCGTTTGTCCGCGTGGACCTTTTCGTCCACATGCCAGTCATAGGAGCAGTCGAGGTGCATATGGACCGCCGTGATACCCGACATTCCGTCCTCCAGCATGCTCGCCAACGGGGTGCGGTCACCAAAGCGGCGATTGCGACGGTGCATCCAGATCCCGCCGTACTGGGGATTTCTCGGAAAAGATGTTCGAAGCGCATCCGCAATTCCCGCCAGCTGTTGCACCCGCTGCCAGATCTCCAGCTCGTCGGGTAGCGGCGTCCCCTCCCGATAGCGTTTGAGGGCCCGCGGTTTGGTCTGCTCCGGTAGGCCGAGCAGGGTAATCTGTTCGGCCGGCGACACACGCCACACTTCGAGGACCTCGAAGATCAGTTGCGACAACTGTATCCGGTCTTCCTGGCTGAGCGGGTTCATGACGTTCTCGGGGGGATTCGCGGATCATGGTAACACGATCCGCACCACGTTTCCGGGATCAGACGCAGCCCGTGGGTTTGGGTAGCGCGCCCCATTTACAAATGAGCTTCATGGGGCCCTTCTGAAACACGTCATACAGATGTTTGGTATCCGTATCCATGGCTTTGGCAAATTTCCGGATCGGCGGCACGGTGCCATTCTCCTCGAACATGCGACGCGCGGCTTCGATGTAACCCATGATCTCGTCAGTGATCTCCATGCCGTCCATCTGCGCCAGCTCGCGCGCCACCTCGGGTGACCAGTCGTCCCGATTCAGCAGAAAGCCTTCGCCATCCAGTTGCAGGTCCATACCCATATCGTAAACTCCGGTTGTTTTCCGTCGGTCGCGGTCATCGCGACCCTGAACATACGATTCTGGAGGCGGCTCGACGGGAATGAAAGCACCGGGCCCGGTGCAAAACCATGAAAAAAACGAATCTTTAACTGTGCCTTGGCGAAGGGGTCATGCGCCGCCGCGCTTCGCGCTTGCTTCGTCGAATTCGACTCCGATCTCGGCGGGCGGAGGCCGATCGAGGATGCTAACGACAAAGATGGCAATCAGGGCCAGCACGAATCCGGGCACCAGTTCGTACAGATCGAACCACCCACCGGACAGATGCTTCCAGATGACGACCACCGTACCGCCAACCAGCATTCCGGCAAGGGCCCCGTTTCGGGTCATGCGCCGCCAGTACAGGGACATCAACAGGACCGGGCCAAAGGCGGCCCCGAATCCGCCCCAGGCATAGGCGACCAGATCCAGAACCTTGCGTCCCGGGTCCCAGGCAAGGGCCAGGGCGACGACGGCGATGAGCACAACGGCGATTCGGCCTGCCCATACCAGCTCAACGTGCCCGGCCTCCCGACGAAGGAATGCCCGGTACAGGTCTTCGGTCAGCGCCGATGCCGCCACCAGCATTTGTGAATCGGCCGTGCTCATGATGGCCGCCAGGATGGCGGCGAGACAGACCCCGGCAACGACCGGGTGAAACAGTGTATTCACCATAATGATGAAGACCTTTTCCGTATCCGCACCCGCTAGCGGTGGCGCAACGAAGGCGACCCCCACCACGCCCACCAGAACCGCACCGACCATGGACAACACTACCCAGGTCATGGCGATGCGGCGGGCAGCAGGCAATGCCTCCGGGCTGTGTATGGCCTTGAACCGGGCGAGAATGTGCGGCTGCCCGAAATAACCCAGCCCCCAGCCGAGCAGGGAAAGGGCGGCAATGACGCCGAGGGACTTTCCATCCGCATGGGTGAATGGGTTCAACAGCTCCGGGTTCCTGTGGGCGACACCTTCGAAACTGCTAGCCCAGCCTCCGAGTCCGTGCACCGCAATCACGGGAACGAGCGCCAGAACCACCGCCATGAGCAGACCCTGCAGGACATCGGTCCAGGACACGGCCAGAAAACCGCGGGCCACAGTATAGATGAGAATCGCCGCGCACCCGGCCACAACCGCCCAGTGGTACGACAGATCGAACACGGCATGGAACAACTTGCCGCCCGCGACGAGACCTGAACTGGTGTAGAAGACGAAGAACAGAAGGATGAACACTGCCGAGACCGTGCGCAGCCATCGGCGGTCATCGCGAAACCGGCGCTCCAGAAAATCTGGCAAGGTCAGGCTGTCATTGGTGATCACGCTGTAGCGCCGCAGGCGCCGGGCCACCAGCAACCAGTTGAACCAGGTTCCCAACAGCAAGCCGCCGGCAATCCAGAGAGACTCCAGCCCGGCGGCATAGGCGAATCCGGGCAATCCGAGCAACAACCATCCGCTCATATCCGATGCACCGGCGCTGAGGGCCGCGACGCCGCTACTGAGACTGCGACCGCCGAGAATATAGTCGGACAGATTTCGGGTGCGGCGCCAGGCGATCCAGGCGATCCACAACAGGCCCGCCGTATAGACGACAAACACCACCGAGACGATGGCCTGGCGCTGCGTCATGACTGCGGCATGCCTTCCTGCCTGCCTGCATTATCGATCATTGCAGCCACTCCACCAGATAATAGAGACGAAGACCTTCGGACGATCGTGAGGGACCCACCACCCGGGCGGCGTAGCGATGTTGCTCCGGTTGCGCCTGCGCCAGTGCCGCGTCCCGGGATTCGGCGAGTTCCACGGCGCCTTCCGAGAACCGGTTCCGCGATTTGCGCGGTGCGTACACCACGGCGAAGTGCTCCTCCACGACGGATGAATCCGGATCCAGCGTAATTCCCTTGACCATGAGAATGACCGAATCTAGACGCGGGGTGCGCCGTGCTCATCCGGCGAATGGCGGTCATTCGTAGTAGCGTGTACATGGCGGGCATGGGCCAACAGGATCATGACTGCGATTGCCGCAACCGCGCCAATGGCAAGAAGACCGTCTCCGAGCAGCCAGGCAAGCACAGGCGCTGACACCGCCGCTCCCAGCGCCGCCGGCGTACCGCGTCGAAAAACGGGAAGCAGAAGAATGGTGATCCCAAGTACGGCAATCCCCAAGCGGTAGTCCAGGGCCAGAATTCCGCCTGCTGCCGTGGCAAAACCCTTGCCCCCGCGAAATCCCAGCTGTGCTGGCCAGATGTGTCCGGCCACCACGGCCCCCAGGGCCACGGGCACCGTCACCACCGCCGCGTGCGCGAGACCCGCCAGCACCACCGCCAAGGCGCCCTTCCCCGCGTCGCCCAAAAGGGTAGCCATGAATCCCACGCGTCCGAGCACTCGACCGGCATTGCGCGCACCGGCATTACCGCTGCCCAGAACCCGGATGTCACTGCCCCTGGAAACCCGAACGAGGTAGTAACCAAAGGAAATGCAACCCAGGAGATAGGCAACGACTCCGAAGAAAACCGGTTCGGCCGGTGGCACCAGGGAAACTCCGAAAAAACAGGGAACAAAATCATAACGCCACCGCAAGACGGCGTCATGCCGGAAGGGAAGCGGTGTCTAGCGCTCGGAAAATGCGCGGCGCAGGGACCGGGCGGGCGCACAGTCCCCGGTGCGCAACATGGCGCTGTATCGCCACACCGTGGCTGGCGGAACGTTCATCCAGACCCGGTCCGCGGTGCAACCGGTGATATCCAGCTCTTTCAGCAGCGGCGGCCGGACCGGTGAACCGGTACCATAGGTGTACTGTACGAAGGCGCCCTCATCGTCGAGGATGTCGAAACTGCTGCGCAGGATCGCCTCGCCCGTACGCCGATCCAGGGACAGCAGGGGAAGACTGGAAACCACATGACCCACCCGCTTGATCCCCCGGGCGCGCAAGGCATCCGCGATTCCGGAGGCGTCGATATTCAGCAACTGGACTTCCGGAAACCGGTCCCGTAACCGCCGGCAGAAACCCGGATCACGCTCAACCACAAACAATCGCGACGGGTCGACCCCACGCTCAAGCAAGGCCCGGGTCACGGATCCGGTGCCGCCACCCAACTCGACTACGGGGTCGCTGGATCCGGAATCGACCTGACCCGCCATGGCCCGCGCCAGCGCCATGCTGCTGGGCAATACCGCCCCCACCTTGAACGGGGACCGCAACCACCCGCGGGCAAAGAGCCAGACATCCTTCTTGTGGATTGATGCAATCTGTTTGAGCATGGATTCCCCTGAAAAAGCCGAAAAACACGAACTACCGGCAGAACCCCTGCGAGGCTACGCATTTGCCGGGCCCGTGTCCAATGCGGGCGGACGGCTGCCCTCCTCTCTCCGACGAACGTCCGGGGACCGGGTTTTAGCCGAAAAGGGCGTACCAGATCACATAGACCCAGGACAGGATGCCGTGGATGATGGCCCAAAGGATGGAATGGTTGCGCGACCAGGAGATGATCATGGCCAGGGCCGTACCGAAGCTGATGCCGGTCCGAATGATTTCGCCGCGGTAGCTTACGATCCGATTCACCATCAGCCTGCTTCCTCCTCAGCTTGAAATTGAAATCCGGCTGCTGGCCCCAGGGCCTCCCGCAGGCGCCGGATCCGGTCCTCCAGTTGCACGGAATCGTACGGAACTGCCGGAACCTTGCCCCACACGGGATCGGGCCAGGCCGCATCCCCCTTGTAGCGCACGATGTGATGCACGTGCAACTGCGGTACGATATTTCCCAGGGCGGCAATGTTGAGCTTGTCCGGGGCGAAGGCCGCCTCCAGGGCCCGAGCCAGGGTCGATGACTCCTGCATTAGGCAGGCCTGGTCGTCGGGAGCCAGTTCGTGAATCTCGCGCACCCCCGCCCGGTCGGGAATCAGGAGAAACCAGGGGTAGTTGCTGTCACGACTTATTCGCAAGCAGCAAAGGGGAAAGCGCCCAATCGGCACGCTATCCTGCTGCAATCTCGGGTCCAGCTGCACCGCCGCCTCCAAATGTGAAATACCACCGGCACCTTATACAGTGGATTGTGAATTGCGACACACTTCTTTCACGGGTCCGCTGCTAAATTGACTATTAGCAACTACTGATAAACGAATTAACGGTGAATTAGGGGTATCGAAATGAAGATTCGTACGCTGATCCTGACCATCTTTCTGGCCGTTGCCTCCGGAACGGCAATGGCCGGCAACAAGCTCGACGATGGCGTGACCGCCATGCTTCGCGGCGACAACGCCACTGCGCTCAAGGTGTTCCGCCCGCTGGCCACCGGCGGAAATGCGGAGGCCCAGTACTACATGGGCTATATGTACCAGTCCGGAATCGGCGTGCCAGTGGACAAGACCAAGGCCCTGCAATGGTACAACCGCGCGGCAGCCCAGGGCCATACCGGTGCCTCGGTCCAGGCGCAGGTTCTGGCCCACTCGCACAGCGCGGCCCGGTAAACGATTTGCTCTCCCAAGCCAGCGACCCCGATCTCAGGGATGGGATCGGGGTCTTTCCTGTTTTCCTCCCCTGATTCCCGGCGAATCGGATTTGCCACTCGGCGCCGGAAACAAGTACCCTTCCTCGGAACGGGCTATATCCTCTGCTATAAGAATAAAGCAAGGCCCGAAGCGTGCCAGACCCGGCAGAGACCGGAAACATCTTGGATGGACACCGAAATGCTTGAACAAATCGGTAAGGTACCGTTGTTTGCCACCCTGTCCGACGAGGAGCTCGGTCGGCTTGCCGATATGGCGACGCGCAAGACCCTGGGAAAGAACTCCGTCGTTGTACGGGAAGGAGACAACACCGACTCCCTGTACATCGTCCTTTCGGGCAAGGTAAAGATCTACCTGAACGACAAGCAGGGCCGGGAAGTTGTCCTGGGCATGGCCGACGCCGGCGAATACTTCGGCGAAATGGTGCTGGACGGAGGCCCGCGCTCGGCATCGGTGATGACCCTGGAACCGTCCGAATTCGCCGTGCTGCGAAAGGCCGACCTGGAAAGCTATCTGCGAAATAATCCCGAAGTAGCCCTGGCCATCATTCGCGAACTGATCGGCCGGGTGCGCAGCCTCACCGAAAACGTGCGCAGCCTTGCCCTGCTCGACGTCTACGGACGTTTCCGCAAGCTGCTGCTTGATCTCGCCGTGGAGGTCAACGGACACAAGACCATCAAGGAACCCCTCACCCAGCAGGAGATCGCCAATCGCATTGGTGCCTCGCGGGAAATGATCAGCCGCATCCTGCGCGAACTGAATATCGGTGGCTACATCAGCATCGAGCGGAAACGCATCACCCTCTTGCGGGATCTCCCGACTGGCTGGTAGCCGTCGGTAACTTCGGGCTCACGGGCACGAACAAGGAAACAAAGCGCCGGCCATCACCCTGCCGTTAACGTTCTTCGCAGGACATCCCCATCAAGTCCAGGCCCTCGGCCAGATAGTCCGCCACCATGGGGGTGGCAATCACGTATTGCGCGGTTCGTCGTGTCCACGCATCACCAGCGGCCTCAACCGCGTTGTCCCAGTCGCCGACCTCGAAGTCACCTCGCCCTACCCACATCAGCGCCACGAGCTGCACTTGCTGGTCCGGCTCCAGATCGTTGATGACGCTCACGAGTTCCTGGTACGTCAGATCGTCCTCATGATCCGCCAGGACCTGAATCGCCCAGTCTTCCGTGGGACTCGACGGTGGCTCCGGGATCGAGACCCCTTCTTTCACGTGGAACTCGTGCGCCTTGTCGATGATGTAGCAAATGGTCTCGGGGTTCAGGTCCATCATGGCGGTTCGCCTCGGGAGTTGTGACTTCGCCTCGACGGTATAGCGAAATCCGGCGTGGCGGCTTGATATGGGTCAAGGACCCGTTTCTTGCGCGTCGGTGTACGACAGACACCGGAACCGTGCGCGAAGATTGCGTTTTACGCTGGGCCTTTCCCGTCGCTAGAATGCGCGCCATGGATCTGATCGACACCCACTGCCATATCGATGTCGAAGAGTTCGACCCGGACCGGGATTCGGTGCTCGCCGCGGCTCGCGCAGCCGGGGTGAACCGGATGGTGGTTCCCGCGGTAGAACAATCGACCTGGGACGGGCTGCTGGATCTGTGTCAGCGGGAACCCGGCCTGTACCCAACCCTGGGTCTGCACCCGGTGTACCTCGACCATCATACGGCGCGAGACCTGGAAACACTGCGCGAGAAAGTGCGCACGACTCCCATCGTCGCCGTGGGCGAGATCGGACTCGACTTTTTCATCGAAAATCCCCGGCGTGAGCGGCAGCTGGAACTGCTCGAGATTCAACTGGACATCGCGGCCCGGGCGCAGCTGCCGGTCATCCTGCACGTGCGCAAGGCCCATGATCAGATACTGGCGGCCCTGCGTAAACACCCGGTGTGCGGTGGCATTGCTCACGCCTTCAATGGCAGCCTGCAACAGGCCGCACAGTACATAGACCTCGGATTCAAGCTTGGCTTCGGTGGCATGCTCACCTATGAACGTTCCACGCGCCTGCGTAACCTCGCCCGGGAGCTTCCGCTGGAGGCACTGGTACTGGAGACCGACGCGCCAGACCTGACCGTGGCCAGCCACCATGGGGAAAGAAACAGCCCCGAGTATCTACCGGAATGTCTTCATGCCCTGGCTGCGGTACGCGACGATGATCCGGAGGCCATTGCCCGGGCAACCACCGCCAATGCGATGGAGGTGCTGCGCCTCGGAGCGGCAGCATGAGCACCACGGAATACCGGGAACGTTTCGCCGGGATCGAAAGACTCTTTGGCCCGCAGGAGTTTGGCAGATTCGCCGACTACCACATCTGCATCGTCGGCCTCGGCGGCGTCGGATCCTGGGCGGTGGAGGCACTGGCCCGCACGGGAATCGGCCAGCTCACTCTCATTGACTTCGACGAGATATCGGAAGGAAACATCAATCGTCAGCTGCACGCGCTCAGCAGCACCATCGGTCACAAGAAGCATGCGGTCATGCAGGAGCGGGTCCGCCAGATCAATCCGGATTGCGTCGTACACGCCGTCGACGATTTCATTACCCAGGACAATGTAGGGGTGCACCTGTCACCGGACCACGGTTTCGATTGCGTGATCGATGCCATCGACTCGATCACCCACAAGGCCGCAATGATCTACTACTGCAAACGCAACAAGATTCCGGTGATCGCCACCGGCGGGGCCGGTGGGCTGACCGACCCGACGCAGAGTCGTGTGACTGATCTCAGTCGCACCTACAATGATGCGCTGGCCGCACGGGTGCGCCAGCGCCTACGGGTCGATTACGGTTTCACGCGCAACCCGAAACGCTATTTCGGCGTTGAGTGCGTGTTCTCCAGTCAACACAAGCTGTACCCCAAGGCGGACGGGTCCGTGTGCACCGCCAAGCCGGGAATCCATGGCATCGACCTGGATTGCCGGTACGGCTACGGCTCCGCCAGCTTTGTCACCGCAAACTTCGGTTTCCTCGCAGCTTCCCGCGCGATCCATAAGGCGAGCAGGCACCACACACCTCCGTCATAGCGTGGACTCATTCGGAATCTGAACCCGTCCGTCGGTCGGTTCCGCTGTCACCCACCCAATCGCGGTACTATAAGAAACAAGAAGAAGAATGGCGCACGCACGCGCCGGGAGGTACCGCAGTATGTCTACCCTGATCGCCCCGGACCAGACCTGGGCCCTGTGGACGGCCCTGCTCGCCGCTGCGGCGGTCGGTTCACTCGCGGAAGGAACGCGCTGGGGCTCGCGCGTTTCCGGCGCCGTGATTACCATGGTCGCCGCCTTCCTCCTGTCCAACCTCTCCATCATCCCGCCCCAGAGCGCGGTGTATGACACGGTCTGGAACTATCTGGTTCCCCTGGCGATCCCGCTCTTGCTGTTGCAGGTCAATCTGGGACGCATCATACGCGAGGCGGGGGCGACCCTGATCGCGTTCATTATCGGGACGGTAGGCACCATCGCCGGAACCCTGCTGGCGTTCTATATCGTTCCCCTGGGTGAGTCGGCATGGAAAGTGGCTGCGGTCTTCAGCGCCACCTACATCGGTGGTTCCCTGAACTATGTCAGCGCGGCGCGTGCCGTAGGACTGCCACCGGGCGATCTGCTGTCCGCCGGCGTGGCTGCGGACAGTCTGATGTCCACGATCTTCTTCCTGATCCTGTTCACCCTGCCCTCAATCCGCAGCCTGCGCTCCACCTTCGAACCGCCAGTGCGCGAATCCAGGTGGGGGCGCACAGCGCACGTGGTGCTCAGCGAGGTGGAGAAAGGCAAGCGCATCCATATTCCGGCACTGTTGTCGGCCCTGTTCCTGTCGGCAGGCCTGTGCGCCGTCAGTTTTGTCGCCGAGAAACAACTGGGATGGGACGGCACCGCGATTCCCATCCTCACCGCCCTGACCCTGGTGGTCGCAACCGTCGCGAAGAACCTCACCTCGCGCCTTTCGGGCGCCCACGAACTCGGTGCGATGCTGATGCAAATCTTCTTCGCCGCCATCGGCGCCAGTGCCCACATCGCCACGGTCCTGCGCGTGGGCCCGATCCTGTTCGTGTTCGCCGGGGTACTGCTGACGGTGCACCTGCTGGTCATCATGGTGGGAGGCAAGCTGGTGCGACTGAGCCTGCCGGAGATCCTGATTGCGTCAAATGCAAACGTCGGTGGGCCGACCACCGCCGCTGCCATGGCCGTGGCGCGGCGCTGGGACTATCTGGTGGTGCCGGCAATCCTGTGCGGCACCTTCGGCTACGCCATCTCATCTGAGGCCGAGTTGCCCATGACGACCACCGCCGTCATCACGGCATCGGTGTCATGAAGGTACATCCCACCCCCGTCATGAAGATCAGCAGGATGATGGCAGCGAACAGGACGCCAGACGCGGTATAGCGGCTGAGGTCCAGTCCGCCGCTGTGGTAGGGCTTGTCGAGGAAATCGCCCACCACCGCCCCCAGGGGACGAGTCAGAATGAAGGCCGCCCAGAAAAGAGTCGTCCGCGACACCCGGGACCAGTAGTACGCACCGGCGACCAGTGCCAACAGGGATCCGAATACAATCGCGCCGCCGACATAGCCGATCCCCCAGCTATCGGCGGTCCAGTCCCCGAGAGCGGTGCCCAGGGTCTGGGAAAACATGATCGTCACCCAGTAGAACATTTCCGAACGCGGCGAACTGACCGTGTCTATCGCCACGGAACCCATGGTTCGATACCACACGAACAGGGACAGCAGGAGCAGGGTCAACAGCAGTGAGGTTCCGCCGAGATAGCCGATCCCCAGCGAACGGTCGGCGAAGTCCGCCAGGGTCGTGCCCACGGTCGTGGTGGCGATGATGGTCGCCCAGTACAGGAAGGGGCGAAACCCCCTGGCGGAAATCTGGCCGTAGACCGCGATCAGGAAGACCGCCGCGAAAATTCCGGTGCTCAGGAGATAACCCAGATGCAGGGACATGGACAGGGTGTCGCCCCCGGTCTCGCCCAGGGTCGTGGCGGCGATTTTGATGATCCAGAAACCCAGCGTGACCTGCGGGACCTTGACCAGAGTGTCGCGGACAGACTCGTTCATAGGCCGATCACTCTAGCACTACGCACGGATCGCGGAGTGAAGGCGAAGTGAATGATCAGACGTGGGTTTCGTACTCCAGCAGCCACTTGGCGGTGCCAGTCGGTGCCGGGGTGCTGATGCCAAACAGATACCCAAGCTCGTAGCGGAAGTAGCCGTGCTCGCTACGGGCGAACTTGCCGGCAACCACGGGCCCGATCTGCTGCTCGCTGCTCCCGGTCTCGATGCGGCTTGTTGTTCCCAATCCGCCGTAGATCTCGATCCCCGGTTCGAATGCCGGGCTCATGCGGTACTTGCTGCGCCAGGCGTATTCCATGGCGATGTCGCTGCTGGCGCCGGTACCCGTCTCGCCATGGAAGACGATGTTTGCCGTGTGGACCAGGCGACCAACCGGCTTTTCCAGCAACAGCTTGGCTTCCAGTTCATCAGGCAAGCCGGCCTGGGCAGGGGTCTCGTATTCAAAGTACAGACCGGTATCCACCCAGTACTTGCCCGGCTCGGTCAGCTGGAAGATGTTTTCCCAACCCGTGGCGCTGTGGCCATAACTGCCGCCCGGATCATAGGAGCCGCCCGGATCCTGCTCGTACTCCACCCAAACGCTGGAGAACCAGTGGCGGGTGAATCCGTAGCCAACCTCGTATTTGTCCTTGCGTGCCCCATCAAGGGCCGGGTTTCCGTCGAAGGTGTAGTGGCCCCGTGCCTCAAACTCCCATTCCTGATAGTCGACATAGGGCGAATACACCTTGTGACTGGCATGGGCCACGGGCACCGCCAGGAACGCGGACAACAGCAACAGGCCGGCGATCACGCCCAGCGCCATGCCGGCCCGCTGACGGGCCGTGTGCCGGCGGCCGGTCAACCACATGAGGCCACCAACGATCAGGATGGTCATGACGTAGAAGATCAGCTGGATACCCGTGGGCCGTGCCATGTAACCAATCAGGGTATGCAGCAACTGACCGAAGATGCTGTGTTCGGAAAGAATTGCCGAACTATCCCAGACCATATCGCCGACAGATGGCAACACCCCGGCCTGGACCAGATAGCCCGCGCCCTGGGCGGCCATCCCGGCGGACAGGAGCAGGATCATCCAGGAGGTGACCGAGAACAGATGGCGCATGGGGATGCGCAACAGACCGAAATACAGCAAGGCACCCATGCCCATGCCCAGGGCCAGGCCGATGGCGCCGCCGCTGAGCATGGACAGGGCATCGCTGCCGCCGGCGGCGGCGATGCCGTACAGGAACAGCACCACCTCCGCACCTTCACGCAACACCGCCACACCGACGACGATGGCGACCGCGTACAGCGGGCGCTCACCCTCCTGAACCGCGCGGCCCACGGAGTTCATGCGCTGGGAAAGTTCACGTCCGTGCTGCTTCATCCAGATGTTGTGCCAACCGAGCATGCCCACCGCCACGAACAGCACCACGGCATTGAACCATTCCTGGCCCATGCCCGCGGCCGCCTCGGCGATGACATCGGCGAAGCCGGCCATCAACCCGGCTCCCAGCAGCCCAGCCACCAGCCCTGCGCTCACCCACAATGCACGGCGGGGCGCACCGCGGGTCGCGGCCATCACGATGCCGACGATCAACGAGGCCTCAAGCACCTCACGAAAAACAATGACAGCGGTTGCGAACACGTGACGCTCCGGATCTGTGCTGGGCCTATTTGGCTACAACTACGCCCTGGGCGGTCTTCTGGTGGAACTCGCCAAAGAACTTGTACTCACCCGGCTTCAGGGGACGGACATAAACGGTCACCTCGGCCCCGCCCGGAACGAGCTTCTCCACGTTCAGCGTATAGCTTTCGAATTCCTCGACCGTCGAATCCAGATTCTTCACCTTGAGGCGAATCTTCTTGCCCGCTGGCACCTCCAGCCGGGCCGGTTCGAACTTGTGGTCCTTGATGGTGATGAGATAGGGCTCATCGGCGGCTTGGGCCGCGGTGGCGGGGACGGCGAACGCGGCAAGCAGGGCCACGGCCGGCAGAATCTTGTTGAACATTCGGTATGTCTCCAGCGAGTGCGTTATATCTAGATGATAACGATTCGCAACTCGAAACGCAAATGGTTCTCACTAAATATTCTTCTGAGGGCATAAAAAACCGCCCACTACCTAAGGGATATAAGGCAGTGGACGGTCTGGTTCAATCCCCCACAAGGGAGAGGAAGGTACGGCGATCAGGCCGCCAGGCGCTGCTTCACCGCCTCTACCACGGCCTCACTGGAGGTCGCATCCACGGTCACCAGCATGCCTTCCTTGTCGTAGAAACCGATCAGGGGCGCGGTCTTTTCGTTGTAGGTGTCCAGGCGCTTGCCGATGGCCTCCTCGGTCTCGTCCTCACGCTGCACCACCGGGCTGCCGCACTTGTCGCACACGCCTTCCTGCTTCGGCGGCTTGGTCTTGACGTTGTAGATCTCCTGGCAATCCGGGTTGGAGCAGGTGCGGCGCGTGGTCAGGCGATCCAGGATCACGTCGCGGGGGACGTCAATATTGACCGCCATGTCCAGCTTGATGTTCAGCTTGGCCAGCAATTCCTTCAGGGCCTCGGCCTGGGGAATGGTGCGCGGGAATCCGTCCAGCAGGAAGCCCTTCTCGCAATCCGGCTCCTGCAGGCGCTTTTCCATGATGCCCATGATCAGGGAGTCGGGCACCAGTTCACCACGATTCATATAGCCCTGCGCTTCCTTGCCCAGATCGGTTCCGGCCTGCACCGCACCGCGCAGGATGTCACCGGTGGAAATCTGTACCGAACCGTCCAGGGCCGTCAGCATCTTGGCCACGGTTCCCTTGCCCGCGCCCGGGGCGCCGAGAAGAATCACCTTCATTGTCACTACCTCTTTGCTTGGTATTGGAAAATCGGCAGCCGCCCCACCGGCGGCCATGAACGGCGCGCATTGTGCCCGTTTCCCCCGGTCCGGATCAACAAAAGACCCGGATTTCCGCTTTCTGTTAGTATCGCCGCGATGCAGGAACCCCTACGCAGCATCGAATCTCCCTTGCCGGAGGCCCCGTGAGCCCGACCCCCGACCGCGCCCGGACCCGCGCCCGTCGCCGGAGAACTCCCTGGTCCCTGATCATGATCCGGCTCTACTTCGCCGTCGTCGGCCGCATCCTGCCCTGGGTGGCGGCACGCACCGCCTACCGGCTCTGGTTTCGCACCCATCGCCACCCTACCCCGGGGCGCGAGGCCCGTTGGCTCGAAGGAGCACGCCAGGACCGCATCGATCACGAGTATGGCCCGCTGGCTGTAAGCATGTGGGGCGATGAAGGCCCGACCATCCTGCTTGTACATGGATGGGATGGCCGCGGATCACAGATGGGCGCCTTCGCTGCACCGCTGGTGGACGCAGGTTTTCGCGTAGTGGCCTACGACCTGCCCGCGCACGGCAACTCTCCGGGCGATAGCACCAATGTCTTCCGTGTCATCGATACCCTGGAAGCCGTCGCCGACGCCTACGGCCCGGTGTACGGAGTGATCGCCCACTCCTTTGGCGTGTTCGCCACCACCCTCGCCCTTGCCGATCACATCGAGGCCCGCGCTGTGGTGTGCATCAGTTCACCCAACTCCCTGCACTGGCTGGCCGCGCGCTTCGCCCGGATCTTGCACATCCCGAATGCGACCTGGCAGATCTTCATTCGTCGTATCGAAAAGGAGTTCGGTGCCGACATCTGGCATCGACTGACCCTGGATCACACTGCGAAGAAACTGTCCGTGCCGGCACTGATCGTGCACGACGAAGACGACTACGACGTGTTGTGGGAACAGGGCCAACGACTGGCGGCCGCCTGGCCCGGGGCCGAATTCATGAAGACCAAGGGGCTCGGTCACCGCCGCATTCTGCGCGACCTTCGCGTTGTCGAGGCGGCCGTGCGGTTTCTCAGCGAGCGCCGCGGTTCCTAGGCCGACTTTCTCGCCACCGCCTGAAGCCCGCCTTTCAACACGACCGCGTCGTAGCCGCGCTGGCGCATGAGGAAGGCCGCCACCTGGCTCAGGTTGCCGGTGCGGCAACAGGTTATGTAGCGCACATCTTTGGGCAGCTTGGGCAACTGCTCGCGCAGGGCATCAACCGGGATATTTACACTGCCGCGTAGCGAACCCTGTTTGAACTCCGCCGGTGATCGCACATCGAGGATGCGGGCCCCACCTTTCACCAGTGCGCTGGCCTCTTCCACGGAAACGAAATTCACCAATGGTTGTTTTAGCAAGCGATCGAAGTCGGCGCGGGACAGGCGCATGAGCAAACCGTCCTCCATGGCGACGACGCTGGCATTGCGCGCCTCGCCACTAATCAGGGATTCCTCACCGAAAACGTTGCCGG
The DNA here is from genome assembly GCA_037388825.1 of Acidiferrobacteraceae bacterium. Taxonomy (NCBI): domain Bacteria; kingdom Pseudomonadati; phylum Pseudomonadota; class Gammaproteobacteria; order Acidiferrobacterales; family Acidiferrobacteraceae; species Acidiferrobacteraceae bacterium. The sequence goes on from JARRJV010000022.1 coordinate 39,709, forward strand.
GTTTGAGTTCATTGATCACCTGCGCCTTGCCATCCTTGTCATGGCGCACGACGTTGAAGCGCCCCTCGCGCACAACATAATAGTGCTCACCGGGTGAGCCCTGGCGAATGATTATGGTCTTCGCCTTCACCGGGAACGGTTCCAGCTTCAGAATGACCGCCGCCACGCGATCGGCGGACAATTTCGAAAACGCCTCCCAGCCCATGACCTTGGCCAACCACTCGGTATCCGCGGCCATGGCCTTTGCGTTCCCACCCTCGACATGGGTGATCGTCGTCGACACCTCACCCAGCATCACCGCACGGTCCAGTTCGTAGTTGCCGA
>JARRJV010000023.1:0-52055 GCA_037388825.1 Acidiferrobacteraceae bacterium
CGGACCCCACGGGTGGCGCCGGTATCGCCGCCGACATTGAGGCCATCGGCGCCTTTGCATGCCATCCGGCACCAGTAGTCACGGCGGTCACGGCCCAGGACACCCGGGGTCTCCGGCAGTTCACCTCCGTAGACCCGGAGTTACTTGTCGCACAGGCACGGGCCGTGCTCGAGGACATGCCAGTCGCGGCGCTCAAGACCGGCATGTTGGGCAACGAGGTGAATGTTGCTGCGGTTGCCACGATCCTTGGCGACTATCCGGAACTTCCGCTGGTGGTCGATCCTGTCACCCGCACGGGCGGAGGCGAAGCCCTGAGTGAAGGGAACCTGGAAGATGCCTACCGCGCGCTGCTGCTGCCACGCGCAACCCTGGTCACCCCGAACACCCTGGAGGCCGCGCGACTGGCACCGGAGGCCGATACCCCTGACGCCCAGGCGCAGGAACTGATGTCACTGGGGTGCGAGTTCGTTCTGATTACCGGGGGCCATGAAAGCGGCGATCGGATCGACAACCGCCTCTTTGGCAACCACCGCCTGCTGCAGACATTCTCCCAGGCGCGCCTGCCCCATGACTATCACGGCTCCGGCTGCACCCTTGCATCGGCCTGTGCCGCCGGCCTGGCCCAGGGCGCGGACCCGGTGACCGCCGTCGGTGCCGCTCTGGATTTCACCTGGCACAGCCTGCGATCCGGTGCTGCCCTCGGCATGGGGCAATACATTCCGAATCGCCGTTGGACCCTGGACGACAACTGATCGTGGACCGGGGAAAGTACGCGGCCGTGTCGGGTCTGTACGTCATCGCCGACACCTCCCTGATCCCTGGTGACCGGCTTGCCGAAGTCGTGGAACAGGCGATCCGCGGCGGGGCACGCCTGGTGCAGTATCGGGACAAGGGAACGGATGCAGACAGGCGGCGCCAGCAGGCACAGAAACTCGCAACACTCTGCCGACGATACCGGGTGCCGTTCCTGGTGAATGACGACATCGAACTGGCCGCCGCCGTAGGCGCCGATGGCGTGCACCTGGGACGCGAGGACGAATCCGTTGCCGAGGCCCGGAGGTCATTGGGCAGCGAGGCACTTGTCGGCGTATCCTGCTACAACGACATCGCGCGCGCGCGGGATGCGCAGGCAGCCGGCGCCGACTATATCGCCTTCGGCAGTTTTTTCCCATCGAGCACCAAACCGGAAGCGGTGCGCGCGGATACGGCGCTGTTGCAGGAGGCGCACGGCTTGCTGTCCCTGCCCGTGGTTGCCATTGGCGGCATCACCCCCGAAAATGGCGCCGAACTGATCGCCGCCGGCGCCGATGCCCTGGCCGTCATCACCGGTGTGTTTGCCAGCGACAACATCACCGCGGCGGCGGCGCGCTATGCCCGACTGTTCGAACGAAGGTCATCCGACGAAGCAGGTCCGCACGAAAACCCGATATCAGGAAACACCCATGAGCAATAAATCTTCAGAGCTGTTTCAACGCGCGAGCAAACACATCCCCGGGGGCGTCAATTCCCCGGTACGCGCCTTCAAGGGAGTGGGTGGTGACCCCGTTTTCTTCAACCGGGGCAAGGGCCCGTTTCTGTGGGACGAGGACGGCCAGCGCTACATCGACTACGTCGGGTCCTGGGGGCCCATGATCCTCGGCCACGCCCACCCGGCGGTCATCGAGGCGGTCAAGCGGACCGCGGACCACGGTCTCGGCTTTGGCGCGCCCACCCGCATCGAGATTGAGATGGCCGAACGGGTGTGTGAACTGGTGCCATCGGTGGAATCGGTGCGCATGGTCAGCTCCGGAACCGAGGCAACCATGAGTGCGATTCGGCTGGCGCGTGGGTTCACCGGTCGCGACAAGATCATCAAGTTCGAGGGTTGCTACCACGGCCACTCGGATTCCCTGCTGGTAAAAGCGGGCTCCGGCGCGCTGACTCTTGGGGTCCCGACTTCACCCGGGGTACCGACGGCGGTGGCCGAGAACACCATTACTCTGGAATACAACAATGCCGAGCAGGTGGAGTCGGTCCTGGGGGAAATGGGCGGGCAGATCGCGTGCGTGATTGTGGAACCGGTGGCGGGCAATATGAACTGCGTGCCCCCGGCCCCCGGATTTCTCGAAGGCCTGCGCAGCGCCTGCGACCGCAGCGGCGCCGTGCTGATCTTCGACGAGGTGATGACCGGTTTCCGCGTCGCCCGCGGCGGTGCCCAGGAGCACTACGGGATTGCACCCGACCTCACCACCCTGGGGAAGGTGATCGGCGGGGGTCTGCCGGTGGGAGCCTTTGGCGGCCGGCACGACATCATGGAACAAATCGCACCCACCGGCCCGGTGTACCAGGCAGGGACCCTTTCCGGAAATCCGCTGGCCATGGCCGCCGGCCTGGCGACACTGAATGAGTTGTCCATCGACGGCTTCCACGCAGCACTGACGGAACGGACCGCGGCACTGGCCGGGGGGCTGGCCGATATCGGCCGCGAGGCCGGGGTGCCGCTGCTCACCCAATCGGTTGGCGGCATGTTCGGGATCTTCTTCACCGAGGCGGAGCGCGTGGAGCGTTTCTCCCAGGTGATGGCCTGCAATATCGAGCACTTCCGCGGCTTCTTCCACGGCATGCTGGACCGGGGCGTCTACCTGGCCCCGTCGGCCTTCGAGGCCGGCTTCGTCTCCGCCGCCCACGGCACGGACGAGATCGACCAGACCCTGACCACGGCCCGCACCGTGCTTTCGACGCTCGCCTGAGAAAAAACAAAAAGGCCGGGCGAAGCCCGGCCAAAGTTATTGCACCCCTACGCTTTTTCTTAGCGTTTTTCAGCTGACGAGGATGTTCTCCTCGCCAAATCGAACCGTTGCGACGGAGGGCTGGATGATTTCCTCGCTCAGGGCGATGTCGATGCCGAGAATGGACACCAGGTCGTAGTGGTCCTGTACCCCGGGAAGCTCCTCACGCAGGTAGCCATAGTGAGTTTCATTCATGTAGACCAGATTCGGCTTGGCGCCGTGATTGAACTCGTAGTCATTCACCAGGTTTACGATATGGCTCAGCATCGTCTTGTCCTCGTTGACCCGTTGTTGCCCTTGGAGCGCACTGCCCTGCTCCGTCACGGATATACAAAGCAAGGCCCGTGCCAAACCGGGCAACGGGCAATAGGCACAGAAAATCAGTAACTTACGTAGGAGAAGACAGGCGAGGCGAGAAGACGGGGGATTCCGGCTGGCCGCAGACCGGCAGTCGGAATTCGTGAGACCTTCCATATAGGCGGATACGGCCTTGATCTCATCCAGGGACATGGAAAAGGCGATGTCCTGCATGGTCTTGTTGTCGTTGGTCCGGGTCCCATTCTTGAACGCGATCAGCTGCTTTTCCAGGTAAGCCGCATACTGGCCCGAAACCCGGGGGAAATTCGGTGGCACGCCCATTCCCGACGGTCCATGGCAACCCATGCAGGCAGGGACCTTGGTGCGGGAGTTTCCCCCGCGGTATAGCAGCTCACCCTGTTTGGCCAGCTTCATGTTGGTGGTTCCAATCCGGGTCATCGTCTGGCTGGCGAAATAGGCACCCAGGTTTTCCTGGTCACTCTTGCTCAGCCCGGTCGCCTGGGACGACATCACCGGATCCTTGCGCGCGCCGCTTTGGAAATCGGCCAGCTGTTTGGCGATGTAGTCGGCGTGCTGGCCCGCCAGCTTGGGGAACGTGGGCGCGGCACTGTTACCGTCGGCGCCGTGGCAGCCGGCACAACGACCCGCCAGGGCCTTGCCCGCCTGGGCCGTTCCGGCGGCCGGCGTTGCCGGGCTCATGGCCAACAGGCCCAGGCCAGCCAGGACAATCATGATTCTTTTCATGCGCTTTTCCTCTCCAAGTTTCCGCTTGCGTTCTGTTTCTGCGCCGGATTCCGGCCTGGCGTGCAGGCGGACAATGGTACACTCGGGCCGACCCCGCAGCCCTGGGTTCCGGAACGGTAGTAAAGGTAGTTTAGGGCCGCCTTATATATCAAGAGCCCGTAACGAGGTCAATTTTGGTGAAAAACCTGTCAGTTTTGTTCCGGTCAGCCGAGTTCACCCGCGGCGCGCCGTCCCTGTCCGCGTTGCCGCCGGACGAGGGACTAGAGGTGGCCTTTGCCGGGCGCTCCAATGCCGGGAAATCCAGTGCCCTCAATGCCCTGACCGAACGCAAGGCCCTGGCGCGCACCAGCCGGACCCCGGGCCGCACGCAGCACATCAACTTTTTCGACCTGCACACGGCGGATCCCGAGCGCCGGCTGGTGGACCTGCCGGGCTATGGCTACGCCAAGATCACCCAGTCCGTGCGCCGGCAATGGGAAAAGACCATGCACCGCTACCTGGAAACCCGGGGCAGCCTGCGGGGCCTGGTGCTGGTTTCCGACATCCGCCACGCCCTGACCGAGGGAGATCAATTGATGCTCGACTGGTGCGCCGCGGCGGACATGCCCGTGCACATCCTGCTGACCAAGGCGGACAAGCTGAGCCGGGGCCAGGTCGCCGCCGCCCGTCTGAAGGTGGAACGCGAGCTCGCCGAACGCTGGCCCGGGGCCACCGCCCAGGCCTTCTCGGCGCCAAAACGCGAGGGCGTGGAAGCGGCCAGGGAACGGATCGCCGCCTGGCTGGAGTACGACATTTCCAGCGGACAAAAAAAGACCCCGGATAAAGGGAGGATAACCGGGGCCGCAAAAAATCCTAGATATTAGGGTATCCAGGAGTACCCGCTCAGGGAGGAGGAGCGGGTGGGACGGTCGGGCGACCGTCCACGCATGTATAGACAGGTGGGACGGAAAAAGTTCACGACAGCCCCGCGGTTTACATGTTTTTACAATCCCCGAAACCTAACCCGAACTTTACGCGTTCTTGCGCCTAGTGGGCCTCGTCCCAATTAGCGCCATGGCCGATGTCCACCACCAGCGGCACCGCCAGGTTGGCGACTCCCACCATGTGGGTGCGCACCCGCTCCTCCGCCTGCGCCAAGTGTTCGCGCGGCAACTCGAACACCAGTTCGTCGTGCACCTGCATGATCATGCGCACCTCCGGAGCTTCGCATTCGATCCAGTGGTGCACGGCGATCATGGCCAGCTTGATCAGGTCCGCGGCCGTACCCTGCATGGGGGCATTGATCGCGGTGCGTTCGGCGTACTGCCTCCGGTTCATGTTGCTGGCACCGATATCGGGGACGTGCAACCGACGCCCGAACAGGGTTTCCACATAGCCCTTTTCCTTCGCCGACGTCCTGGTCCGGTCCATGTACTCACGCACACCCGGATAGCGGGCGAAGTACAGGTCAATGTATTCCTGGGCTGCGGCCCGCTCGATCTTCAACTGCCGCGAGAGACCGAAGGCGGACATGCCGTAGATCAGACCGAAGTTGATGGCCTTGGCCGCCCGCCGCTGCTCGTCACTGACCTCGTCCGGCGGCGTGGCGAACACCTCGGCAGCAGTGGAGCGGTGCACATCGGCGCCCTCCCGAAATGCCTGGCACAAGCCCTCGTCGCCCGACAGGTGGGCCATGATGCGCAGCTCGATCTGCGAATAGTCCGCCGACAGAATGATATTGCCCTCATCCGGCACGAAGGCCTGGCGGATGCGTCGCCCCTCGGCCGAGCGCACGGGGATGTTCTGCAGGTTTGGATCCGAGGACGACAGGCGGCCGGTGGCGGCCACCGCCTGATGATAGGAGGTGTGCACGCGACCCGTTCGGGCATTCACCATCTCCGGCAACTTGTCCGTGTAGGTGGACTTGAGTTTTGCCAGGCCGCGCCACTCCAGGATGCGCTGCGGCAAGGGGTAGTCCAGGGCCAGTTCCTGCAATACCTCCTCGGCCGTGGACGGTGCGCCCTTGGGCGTCTTCTTCAGGACCGGAAGGCCGAGCTTGTCGTACAGGATTTCCTGAATCTGTTTCGGCGAGGCCATGTTGAATGGCTGCCCGGCCAGGTCCTGCGCCTCCTGTTCCACCTCGACCATCCGTTTCGCCAGTTCCCGGCTTTGCTTCTGCAGCATGACCACATCGATGCCAACGCCGTTGCGCTCCATGCGCGAAAGCACGGGCACCAAAGGCATCTCGATCTCACGAAAGACCTTTTCCAGGGATGGGACTTCCTGCAGTCGCGGCCACAGGGTTTCGTGCAACCGCAGGGTGATGTCGGCATCCTCGGCGGCATAGGGTCCGGCCTGTTCCAGCGGCACCTCGCTGAACACAAGCTGGCCCTTGCCCTTGCCCGCCACCTCTTCGTACTTGATGGTCTTGTGGCCGAGATACTTCAACGCCAGGCTGTCCATGTCGTGACGGGAGGCGGTGGAATCGAGCACGTAGGATTCAAGCATGGTGTCGTAGGCAAACCCACGCATCTGGAATTCATAGCGCGCCAGCACACTCATGTCGTACTTAACGTTCTGCCCGACCTTGATACGTTCAGGATCTTCCAGCAGCGGCCTGAGTTGCGCCAATACCGTGTCCCGGTCCAGCTGCACCGGCGTATCGGGATAGTCATGAGCCAGGGGCACGTAGGCGCCGCTGCCGGCGCGGTCACTGAACGACACGCCTACCAGTTCCGCCTGCTGGGCATCGATGCTGGTGGTTTCGGTGTCAAAGGCGAACACATCGGCGACGGCCAGGCGTTTCATCCAGACTTCGAAGCGATCCATGTCCAGAACGGTTTCGTAATCCTCCTGTGCCTTCTCCACTGACGCGGCATTGGCCCCGCCGAGTTCGGCCAGCCAGGTGCGGAACTCAAGCCGCGCAAACAGTTCGCGCAGTGCTTCATCGTCGTGGCCGTCACGGGCGAGATCTTCAGGCGCCACCGCCAGTTCCACGTCCCGGCGGATGGTCACCAGCTCCCGGCTCACCTTCAGCTGCTTGAGCGCGGTGCGCAGGCTTTCGCCGACCTTACCTTTGATTTCGTCGGCATGTTGCACGACTCCGTCAAAAGAACCGTATTGCTCCAGCCACTTCACGGCGGTCTTCGGTCCCACGCCCGGAACCCCGGGGACGTTGTCGGAGACGTCACCCACGAGCGTGAGGTAATCGATCATGCGTTCCGGCGGCACGCCGAATTTCTGCACCACGCCGTCGTGGTCATAGACTGCGTCCTTCATGGTATCGACCATGCGCACGTGTTCATTCACCAGTTGCGCCAGGTCTTTGTCGCCGGAAGAGATCACGGTTTCCCGCCCCTCGGCGGCGGCCTGGTTCGCCAGGGTGCCGATGACGTCATCCGCCTCCACACCCTCCACTGACAGCACCGGGATCCCCATGGCGCGCACGATCTCGTGCACCAGGGGCACCTGGGGACGCAGGTCCTCGGGCATGGGGGGCCGATTGGCCTTGTATTCGGGATAGATGTCGTTGCGAAAGCTCTTGCCTTTGGCGTCGAAAATCACCGCGATATACTGGGGATCGTAATCCGTCAGCAGTTTGCGCAGCATATTGGTCATGCCGTAGATCGCCCCGGTTTTCTCGCCGGTCGAGGTACTGAGGGCGGGCATGGCGTGAAACGCCCGATACAGATAGGATGAACCGTCAACCAGGACCAGGGGCCTGGTTTCCGGTTTGCTTTCGGAATTCATTTTTCTGGTACCAACCCTTTTCTATGCCGACCCGGTGCAATCATGAATGGTGACAGTTCCAGTCACGACAAGAAGGTCCCCACCTCCCTGCCTTCGGGCGTCATGTCCCGTGAATCGTGGAAAATTTTCCAGATCATGGCGGAATTCGTCGACGGTTTCGAGCACCTGTCCCTGATTCAGCCTTCGGTCAGCATTTTCGGCTCCGCCCGCACGCGCCCCGAACACGAACACTACCTGCTGGCGGAAGAGATCGCACGCCGTTTGTCCGTAGCCGGTTTTGCCGTCATCAGTGGCGGCGGTCCGGGCATCATGGAGGCCGCGAACAAGGGCGCCCAGGGCGGACAGGACATCAGTCTCAGCTTCCAGCACTTCTTCGCACGCAAGGTGATGTTCGTGAAATACGCCAAGGCATACGTGGTCATGCCCGGCGGCTTCGGCACCCTGGATGAGGTGATCGAGGCCCTGACCCTGATCCAGACGGGCAAGAGCGTGCGCATGCCGATCATTCTCGTGCACCGGCCCTTCTGGACGGGTCTCGTGGACTGGTTCCGTGACACCCTGATCACCGAAGGTGTAATCAGCCCGGAAGACATGGACCTGTTCACGATCGTGGATACCGCCGACGAGGCCCTGGACACCATTTTTTCCTTCTACGAGAAGAGCGGTTTCGAGACCTCGGAAAAGGAACAGGAAATCAAACTGAATCTGTAGCTTCGTCGCGGCCAGAGGGGCAACGACGAAAACTTCGAACAAGACCATGTCCGTGTACACAAGCATCAGCGAGGACGAACTGCGATCGTTTCTCGCCGACTATGACGCCGGGGGGCTCGTAAGTTTCGAGGGTATCGAGTCCGGCATCGAAAACACGAACTATTTTGTCACCACCGACCGCGGTGAATATGTGCTGACCATTTTCGAACAGCACACGCGCGAAGAACTGGGTTTCTTTCTTGAACTCACCGCCTGGCTGGCGGAGCACGATATCCCCTGCGCCCACCCTTCGCGCAATCGTGCCCATCGCTACCTGGGTGAGTTGCGGGACAAGCCGGCGGCACTGGTGGACCGGCTGCCCGGTGCCTCGGTGGAGAACCCGGATCGGGAACAATGCGCCGCCGTCGGCACGGTGCTGGCGCGGCTGCACCTGGCCGGGCGCGACTTTCCTCATGACCGCGCCAATGACCGGGGCCCCCACTGGTGGCGCGAGACTGCCGAGGCGGTGCTCCCGAAGCTCGAGCCCCCAGACCGTGCGCTGCTGCAGACGGAGCTCGCCTACCAGGCGGAACGACGTGCAGCGGATCTGCCGCGGGGCATCATTCATGCCGATCTGTTTCGCGACAATGTCCTGTTTCAGGATCACGGCCTCAGCGGCCTGATCGATTTCTACTATGCCTGCCGCGATGTTCTGTTGTACGACCTGGCGGTCACCGTCAACGACTGGTGTTCGGATGAAGACGGAAAGCTCGATCCCCGGCGCGCGCAGGCGATGCTGCTTGCCTATAATTCCATTCGTCCGCTGGACAAAGTCGAACGCACCAACTGGCAGGCTATGTTGCGGGCCGCGGCCCTGCGCTTCTGGCTCTCGCGGCTGCAGGACATGCACTTTCCACGGGAAGGGGAGATGACCCATATAAAGGATCCGGGCGTGTTCAAACGCATCCTGCTGCACCGCGCCGCCCCGGGCGGCGACGCGCCGGAGCTCTGGCCCGGCGACGATGCGCAACTTGGTACGGCCTGAGGAAACGACGATGGAAATCAGAAAATTCAAAACCAGGCAGGCAGTTCAGTGGCTGTCCTGTGGCCTGCGGTTCTGGCGCCGCAGCCCGGTGTTGTGGAGCGTCGCCTCCCTGATCGTCCTGGCCCTGACCTACCTGTTCGCGAGTGTTCCGGTGCTGGGGGTCGTGGTCATCCTGTTTCTGGCCCCCGCCGTTCTGGTCAGCGGCCTGATGCAGCCACGCACAAACTCCGTGGCGGTGGAGGAACGCCGCCGGCAGACCGTGAACGACCGGCTGCTGGCCCCGCTTCGCGCCTGCTTCGGTGTCTTCAGCACGGGCAATGATGCCTTCGTAATTGCCCTGGTCGGGCTGGTGGTACTCGCCCTGGGCATGGTGATCCAGATTGTGTACCAGGTTTCGGCCGGACCCGCCGTGATCGCCCCCGTGTCCCTGCTTGATGTCGGAGCGATCAATGCCTTGCACTACCTGGGCGGCTATGTGCTGGCCTGGATCGTGGCGATTCCCTTCGTCGTGTTCCTGATGTTCAGCCTGCCGCTGTTCTTCGTGGAAGACGTCCCCTTGCCGGATGCGCTGGGCCTCGGCCTGCGCGCCCTGACCAGGAACGCGATCGCGCTGATTCCGTTCATCGCCTCCCTCATGACACCGCTGTTCGTCGCTGGCCTGGCGCTGAAGATCTCCCCGATCGCCGGTCACATCCTGCTGCCCGTCGCCGGGTTCATTACGGTCCCGCTTTTCATCAACAGCAATTTCTGCAGCTACAAACTGACCTTTCACTAGACCGAGGGGGCCGCCATGGCGTTCACCCTGTACTACGGCGAGGAACTGGGGCGCTACAACTTTGGCGCCGCCCATCCCTTTGGCCCCGACCGCCTGGACGCCTTCTGGAATGAAACCCGCTCACGGGGCCTGGATCAAAAGGTGGACATCGCGCATCCGCAGTCCTGCGGCGAGGACGCCCTGCTTCGTTTTCACACGCCGGACTATGTCGAACGCGTGCAACACCAGTCGAAGACCGGGGCCGGTCTGCTGGACTACGGCGATACCCCCGCCTTTCCCGGGGTGTACGAGGCAACGTGCACGGTCGTGGGTACCGGCCTCGCGGCCGCTGAACACATCCTGGCCGGTGGCCAACGGGCGTTCATTCCCATCGCCGGCCTGCACCACGCGCGCCGCAACCGCGCCGGCGGCTTCTGCGTGTTCAACGACATTGGCGTGATCATCGAACAGCTGCGCGCCATTCACGGGATCGAACGGATCGCCTACGTCGACATCGATGCCCACCACGGGGACGGGGTGTATTACTCCTTTGAAGACGACCCCGGGGTGTTCATCGCCGATCTGCACGAGGACGGCCGCTATCTCTACCCCGGGACCGGCCGCGCCGACGAAACCGGCAGCGGCGAGGCCGCAGGCACCAAGCTGAACATCCCCCTGCCCCCGAATGCGGATGACGAGACATTCCGCCGGGAATGGCCCCGGGTCGAGGAACTGCTGCGGGGCGCGCGGCCGGAGTTCATCCTGCTGCAGGCGGGTGCCGACAGCATCCTGGGCGACCCCATCACCCACATGGCCCTGAGTCCCGCCAGCCATCGCATGGCGGCGGAGCGTTTGCGCGTGCTGGCCGATGAGCTGTGCGCAGGGCGCCTCCTGGGCCTGGGCGGTGGTGGCTACAATCGCCGCAATCTGGCCCTGGCCTGGAACGAGGTCGTCGAGGCATGGGTGGACTGAGGATGTGCCCGGACGGCAGTTTCAGTAGACTGATGCGTCCCGGGAACAGATTCGTCTGACACAAGAAGAAACGCCACAGGAGGAGCAATGGAGCGACGCAGATTCATGAAGGCCCTGGCCGCGGGCGGGGTGGGCACGGCGCTGGCCGCCTGCAGCAAGAAGGAACAGGCGGCAACCGGCGGTCCAGCCGTCAGCGGCAAGACCTACAACTGGAAAATGGTCACCACCTGGCCGCCGAACTTTCCAGTGTTCCAGGAGGGCGTGGAACGATTCGCCCGTGATCTCGCTACCCTCAGCGGCGGCCGGCTGAACATCAAGGTCTACGCCGGCGGCGAACTGGTGCCGCCGCTGCAGAGCTTCGATGCCGTGTCCCAGGGTACGGTGGAGATGGCCCACGGGGCCGCCTATTACTGGGCGGGCAAGATTCCGGCGGCGCAATTCTTCAGCGCCGTGCCCTTTGGCATGAACGCCCAGGGCATGAACGCCTGGTTCTACAGCGGCGGCGGTATCGAACTGTGGCAGGAAATCTACGAGCCCTACGGCGTGGTGCCATTGCCCTTCGGCAACAGCGGCGTGCAGATGGGTGGCTGGTTCCGCAAGAAGATCAACAGCATCGCCGATCTCAAGGGCCTGAAGATGCGCATCCCCGGGCTGGGCGGCAAGGTCATGGCCAAGGCCGGCGTGGACCCGGTGCTGCTGGCCGGTGGCGAGATCTATACCGCCCTCGAACGCGGTGCCATCGATGCCACCGAGTGGGTGGGGCCGTACCACGATCTGCGCCTGGGTCTGTACCGCGCCGCCAAGTACTACTACTACCCCGGCTGGCACGAGCCCGGCACCGCCCTGGAGCTGACCATCAACAAGAAGGCGTGGGACGGTCTACCCAAGGATCTGCAGCTCATGATTACGACCGCGGCGGCGGCGGCGAACATCTGGATGCTGTCGGAGTTCGAGGCCAAGAACCTGTCGGCCCTGCAGGAACTGCAGAACAAATACCACGTGAAGACCTATCCGTTCCCGGACGACGTGATCCGTACCCTGCACAAATACTCGCGCGAGGTGTTGAAGGAGAACGCGGCCAAGGACCCGAAGTTCAACAGGGTCTATACCGCCTACGAGAAGTTCGCCGCCAACAATTCGGCGTGGAACGAGATCTCGGAAGCGGCCTACGCGCGCGCACTGAAGCTGTAGGCCGGAAGCGCGGGGACCAACATGAAGCGCCGGCAATTCCTCCAGGGCGCCGCCCTGGGCGGGGCCACCGCCCTGGGCGCACCCGCCGTGCACGCGGAAAAGCGTTTTCAGTGGAAGATGGTGACCTCATGGCCGCCCAATTTTCCCATCTTCCAGGATGGCGCCGAACGATTCGCGCGCGAACTCGACACCATGAGCGGAGGGCGCCTGCATATCGAGGTCTATCCCGGCGGCGCCCTTGTCCCTCCCTTGCAGGTGTTCGACGCCGTGTCCCAGGGCACGGTGCAGATGGGCCACAGTGCGTCGTACTACTGGGCGGGCAAGGTGCCGGCAGCGCAGTTCTTCACCACCGTTCCCTTCGGCATGAATGCCCAGGGTATGAATGCCTGGATGTATCAGGGTGGCGGCCTGGAACTATGGCGCGAGGTGTACAAACCATTTGATGTGCACCCCATCGCCATGGGCAATACCGGTGTGCAAATGGGTGGCTGGTTCCGCAAGGAGATCAATCACATCGCCGATCTCAAGGGCCTGAAGATGCGCATCCCCGGGCTGGGCGGCAAGGTCATGGCCCGGGCCGGGGCCGATCCGGTGCTCATGGCCGGCGGCGAAATCTATACCGCTCTGGAACGGGGTACCCTGGACGCCACCGAGTGGGCCGGGCCGTTCCACGACATGCGCCTGGGTCTGCAGCGCGCGGCCAAATACTACTACTATCCCGGCTGGCACGAGGCGGGTCCGGTGCTGGAACTGTCCATCAACCGCCGTGCCTGGCAGTCCCTGCCGAACGACCTGCAGCGCATGGTGGAAACGGCGGCGGCATCGGCGAACCTGTGGATGTTGTGCGAGTTCGAGGCCAGGAATCTGGCGGCGCTGCGCGAGCTGCAATCCCACTACAAGGTCAAGATTCTCGCCTTCCCCGATGAGGTGATCCATGCCCTGCACGGCTATACCCGGCAGGTGCTGCATGACGAGGCAGCGGCCGACAAGACCTTCGCCCGCGTCCATCGCGAGTACGAGAAGTTCCGCAAGGTGAATGACGCCTGGCGGGCCGTATCGGAAGCGGCGTACGCCCGCGCGCGCGAGCTCTGACGCTACCCTACTGTCCGAATCGCTTGCCGCCTTCCCGCAGGTAGCCCGCCTCTTCTTCGGTACTGGCCCGGCCCAGGGCCGCGTTGCGATGGGGGAAGCGGCCGAAACGGCGGATGATCTCCCGGTGTTCCCGCGCGGAATTGAGAAAACCCTCGGCCGTCGGCCGGTAGGCCTCGTCGGTATCGGCGACCAGTCGTTGGTAAGCGGCAACCCCGGCGTCCTGCGCCGCCAGGTCCTCGATGTGCTGGTGGGGCATGTAGGAAAATCCGCGCTGGAGAAAATGGAGTTCCCGATCCCGGCCGCTGGCAAGCAGCTCATCGGAATGGCGCAAGGCCAGGGCATCGTGGGCGAAGGCGCGCGCATCGCCCCGCCAGATGTTGCGCGGAAACTGATCCAGCAAAAGGATCAGGGCCAGCATGGGCCCGGGTTGGGCGCGCCAGTCATCAAGCCCGCCGGTGGCGGCCCGTTCGACCCAGGACCCGAAGCGTTCGCGGATTTCGCCGTCCAGGGCATTGCCGGACCTGAACCATCGTTTGAAATGCGCGCCGAGTTCTTCCGGACGCGCCACCAGCGCATCACCGAACCAGTAGTCCAGCACCGCCCGCGGATCGGGCTCAGTCATCGTCCACGAGACCGAGGCGCTCGTGCCAGTCGATGATGGCTTCCTTCGGGTAGCGCGGGAACTGTTCGTCGTTCGCCTGCGGGTGCAGCTCGCACCAGGGCGCGCGGAAGTCCAGCATCATGTAGGTGTGCTCCGGCGGCACCGGCAAGGGAGTATCGACCGAGGAGGCGAAGGGATAGATCCATTGTTCCCATCGCGGATCGTAGACCCACAGCGCGCTGCCGCAGTGCTTGCAGAAGTGCCGTCTACCCGGACTCTGGCGACGCTCCCCCGGGTTCGATTCGTCCTCGATCAGGGCGTGGTACACCGAGACGTGTTCCATACCCTCTACCTGCAGCGAGTCGGCCTCGGCCATGATGTTGATGGCATAGCCGCCACCGCCCGCGGTCTTGCGGCAGATGCTGCAATAGCAGCGCATGTACGGATACGGCGTGCGTGTGTGGGCGCGATAGCGCACGCGGCCGCAGTGACAGGATCCCTCGATCTGCATCGTTTCGTCCCTCCGCCCTGGCGTCGCGCCAGATTACCAGACACCCATGGCGATGCAATCACCGGCGTCCAGACCCATGTGCAACAACAGACCGACACCGATCAGTCGCGTCACGGGAAACAGGGTCATCAGGAAATAGCCCGCGATGGCGATATCCGTGTGCAGGGGATGAAACCCGATGCTGCAACGATTCGGGTCGTAGATCGGGTGCGCGAACAGGTGATCCAGGTCGACCAGAATCGTGGCGGCCATGACCAGAAAGGCGCGGCGCCACTGCCTTGGCCAAACCGCACGGGCCACCGCAGCGGGTGCGAGGAAGTGCAACAGGATATGGACGATTGGGCGAAGCACCGCTTCGGACTCAGTAGCCGCTCAGCTTGTCCATCAGGTCCGGCAACCACAGGACAATCTTCGGGAACAGCACCACCAATGCCAGCACCGCCACCTGCACACCGATGAAGGGGACCACGCCGCGGTAGATCTGGTGGATGCGCACTTCCTTTGGTGCCGCGGCCTTGAGGTAGAACAGGGAAAAGCCGAATGGCGGTGTCAGGAAGGAAGTCTGGAGATTGACCGCGATCAGGATCGCGTACCACAACAGGTCGATACCCAGCTTGGACGCAATGGGATGAAAGATCGGAACCACGATGAAACAGATCTCGAGGAAGTCGAGAAAGAATCCGAGCACGAAGATGATCAGCATGCTGACGACCAGGAAGCCCCACTCGCCACCGGGCAGGGAGGTCATGATGTCTTCCACGACCACGTCCCCGTGCAGACCACGGAACACCAGCCCGAAGGCGGTCGCGCCCACCAGGATGATGAACACCATGCTGGTCAGACGGGTGGTGGACAGTGCCGCCTCCCGCAGGACCGTCAGATTCATGCGTCGATGCCCCAGGGCGAGCAGCACTCCGCCGAGAGCACCGAAGGCCGCCGACTCCGTGGGCGAGGCGAACCCGAAAAAGATGGTGCCGAGCACGGCGATGATCAGGACCAGGGGCGGCAACAGGCTGATGAGCACGCGCAGGGCCAGATGCCGCTCACTGTCGCCGCGCATGCGGTTCACATCGGGAATGGGCGCAGCCTCGGGGCGCATTGCCGCGTATACGGCTATCAGCACGATGAAGCCGACCACCAGCAGCATGCCCGGCACTACCGCGCCGGCAAAAAGCCTCCCCACGGGCACGCCCACCACGTCCCCCAGAAGAACCAGCACGATGCTGGGCGGGATCAGCTGGCCCAGGGTTCCGGAGGCAGCAATCGTGCCCGAGGCCAGGTCCGCGCGATAGCCGTGCTTGAGCATGGACGGCAGGGCAATCACGCTCATGGTCACCACGGTCGCGCCGACCACACCGGTGGTGGCCGCCAGAAGCGCACCAACGACAACAATGGAAATGGTCAGGCCGCCACGGACGCGCCCGAATAGCAGCGCCATGGTTTCCAGCAGGTCTTCCGCCAGTCCCGATTTCTCCAGAATCACCCCCATGAATACGAACAGGGGTACGGCCAGCAGGGTGAAGTTGGTCATGATGCCCCAGATGCGCAGGGGCAACAGGTCAAAGAATCCCGTACCCAGGGCCGGCAGACCAAAGAGCAGGGCAACCGCGCCGAGGGTGAACGCCACCGGAAAGCCCAGCATGAGCAGGACCACCAGCACGGCGAACATCAACAGCGGCAGAAATTCCATCAGTCCCGCGTTTCCGGGGGACCAAACAGGATGTTCAATTGGCGCACGCTGTCGGCCAGCCCCTGCAACAAGAGCAGAAAGAACCCGAATGGAATGGCCGACTTGATGAGAAAGCGGAAGGGCAGCCCGCCCGGATCGGGCGAGGACTCATGAAACAGGAACGAATTGTGAACAAAGGGCCAGGAACTGGCGATTACGAGCACGCACAGGGGCAACAGGAACAGGAGGTTGCCGGCCAGATTCACCCAGGCCCGGCGCCGCAGTGAGAAGTGCTGGTAGAAGATCTCGACGCGCACGTGGCCGTCGTGGCGATAGGTGTAGGCGGCACCCAGCAGGAACACCAGGGCAAACAAATGCCATTCCAGTTCCTGCAGGGCGACAGATCCGATGTGGAAGATGGAGCGCATGCTGACGTCATATACGACGATAGCGGCCATCAACACGACCATCCACGCCATCAGCCGTCCGATCCATTCGTTCAGGCGCTCGATGCGTTCGGCCAGGTCCGTGAGTTGTTGCGGTATGTGTGTCATTTCTTCTTCTGCCGCACAGGGATGGGCGCAGTTCCTGCGCCTGCAAGCCTACACGGCGGTTGCGCGATTGCGACCGGCGTCGCGGGACGCGTCGACCCCCTGTTGCACGCGGGTGAGCAAGGCCTCGATGTCCTCGTCCTGGTGGTACTGGGTAACGCCCACGCTGGCGGTGATACGGGTGTTGGAACCGTCGACATCGAATTCCTGTTCGGCGATCAGACTGCAGAGGCGACCGGCGATGCGCTCGGCATCGTCGCGCCGGGTCTGGGGCATCACCACAATGAACTCATCATCATCGTAGCGTCCAACCTTGTCCGGCATGCGCAGGGCATCGGTAATCACGGCCGCCACGCCGGCAAGCACGCGGTCACCCACCTCCTTGCCGAACTGATCGTTCACCTGTTTCAGCCCGTCGAGATCAATCTTGGTCACCGACAGGGGGTTGCCGTAGCGCTCGCCCAGGGCCATGGCCTCCATGATGGCGATGTTCACGCCGCGGCGGTTGATGGTTCGGGTCAGGGGATCGGTGGTGCTGAAATCCGGCGCTGCGGGTGCAACCGGTGCGGGGGCCTGCGCACCTTCCGTTCCCACCAACGAGAGCACCATGGTAGTCAGGCCGGCGATGACGACCGCCGCCACAAGTACGGCGAGGACGCTGAGCGTCGCCAGGCCGGTGAGCGCTACGGCAGCGAGGACCACGGCGCTGACGAGGAAACTGGCGACGGCAATTCGTAGATTGGCTTTGGCGTTCATTATGTCGTTCCTGTATTCCGGTTGCGGCCCCGCGACGGACTGCGAAGCATACCAATAATATAGTCGGAAAACGCGCCCTGCCGGAGATAAGGAATTCTAGACGGTCTGCAGGCCGGCGTAGGCCACCACCAGCCATTTGCTGCCGCAGTCGGCGAAATTGATCTGTACCCGGGCATGCTGCCCATGGCCCTCGTAGTGCACCACGACCCCTTCCCCGAACTTGGCGTGACGCACCCGCTGGCCCAGGGTGTAGGGGGAGCCGTCCACCGGGTCCGGCGCGGACTCGTGTAGACCCGCGTGCATGGCCGGACCGGATCCGGTGGCCCGAACCGCCTGCACCAGTTCCTGGGGCATCTCGCCCAGGAAGCGCGAGGGCATGGCATAGCGCTCGCTGCCGTGCAGGCGCCGCACCTCGGCGTGGCTCACCACCAGACGCCGCATGGCCCGGGTCATGCCCACGTAGCACAGGCGCCGTTCCTCCTCCAGGCGACCGCTTTCCTCCAGCGAGCGCTGGTGGGGAAACAGGCCTTCCTCCAGGCCGGTCAGAAACACCAGCGGGAACTCCAGGCCCTTGGCGGAGTGCAGGCTCATCAGCTGCACGCAGTCCTCCCACGCCTCGGCCTGACCCTCGCCCGCCTCCAGTGCCGCGTGGGCGAGGAAATTCGCCAGGGGTCCGAGTTCATGTTCGTCCTCGTCCTCGAAACCACGGGCCGCCGACACCAGTTCGTCCAGGTTCTCGATGCGCGACTCGGCCTTCTCTCCCTTCTCCTTGCGGTAGTGGTCCAACAGACCACTGTGCTGCAGCATGTGGTCCACCTGCTCGCCCAGGGTGAGCGATGCGGTCTCGCGATCGAGTTGTTCGATCAGGGTGAGAAAACCCGCCAGGGCATTGCCGGCGCGCGAAGGCAGGGCGTTCTCCTGAATCAGCAGCTGTGCCGCCCGCCACAGCGTGATGCGGTCAGCGCGGGCGCGCTCGCGCACCGCGTCCAGGGTCTTGTTGCCCAGTCCACGGGTGGGCACGTTGGCGATGCGCTCGAATGAGGCATCGTCGTCGCGATTGGCGATCAGGCGCAGATAGGCAAGCGCGTCCTTGATCTCCTGGCGTTCGAAGAAGCGCAAGCCGCCGTAGACGCGATAGGGGATGTCGGCGCGCAGCAGCATCTCCTCGAAGATGCGCGACTGGGCATTGGAACGATAGAGGATGGCCACCTCGCGCCGCGGGTTGCCTTCGTCGACCCACTGCTCGATTTGTTCCACGACGAAGCGCGCCTCGTCGATCTCGTTGTAGGCGGTGTACAGGGCGATGGGCTCGCCCTCGCGATCCTCGGTCCACAGCTCTTTGCCCAGGCGGCCTTCGTTGAAACTGATGACGGCGTTCGCCGCCTGCAGGATGGTTTCGGTGGAGCGATAGTTCTGCTCGAGGCGAATGACCCGGGTTCCCGGAAAATCCTGCTCGAAACGCAGGATGTTCTCCACCCGCGCGCCGCGCCAGCCATAGATGGACTGGTCGTCGTCACCAACCACGAACAGGTTGCGATGCCCACCGGCCAGCAGTTTCAGCCAGGCGTATTGAATGGTGTTCGTGTCCTGAAACTCGTCCACCAGCACGTGCCGGAAGCGGCTCTGGTAGTGCTCGCGCAGGGTGGCGTTATCGCGCAACAATTCGTAGGCGCGCAAAAGCAGCTCGGCGAAGTCCACCAGGCCGGAACGCTGGCAGGCCTCTTCATAGTGCTGGTAGATGGCCAGCAGCTGCCGTTCCTGCGGGTCGTCCCGCTGACCCAGGTCGGTCGGCCGGCGCCCTTCTTCCTTGTGGCCGTTGATGAACCACTGGGCACGCCGCGGCGGCCAGTAGGCCTCATCCAGACCCAGGGCCTTGAGCACGCGCCGGATCACGCGGTACTGGTCTTCGCTGTCGAGAATCTGGAAGGTCTGGGGCAGACCGGCATCCTGCCAGTGGGCACGCAACAACCGATGGGACAGGCCATGGAAGGTGCCCGCCCACATGCCGCCGACCGGATAGCCCAGCAGGGACTCGATGCGCCCGCGCATTTCCTGGGCTGCCTTGTTGGTGAACGTAACCGCGAGAATGGACTGGGGAGACAGGTTTTCCACTGCCACCAGCCAAGCCACGCGGCGGGTCAGGACGCGGGTCTTGCCGCTGCCGGCACCGGCCAGGACCAGGACCGGTCCGGGTGGGGCGCCAACCGCTTCACGCTGGGCCTCGTTCAGGTCGTCGAGTATGGGGGAAACATCCATTTCTGAATGATACCAAGTTGAATCAGGGGCCGGGATGGGACCCGGCGGAACCGGGCATTGTGCTTAAATATGGGGACGAATTCCGGATCAGCCAGTCATGCTTCATATCCTGTTACCCATGGTGGCCCTGATCGCCACCGGCGCCGTGTGGCGCTCCCTGCGTCCCGGGGGGCTGGATGCCGACACCCTGCGTCGCGCCCTGACGACCCTGGTGTGGTACGCCCTGCTGCCGGCACTGGTGCTGGACGTCCTTTGGCCGGCGGCCCTGGGCCGCAGCACGATACTGATCGCCGCCGTGGCGGCCGGATCCGTGGTCCTGGGGATGGCAGGCGCAGCCCTGTCCTGTCGGCTGTGCGGGCAAACTCGGGGGACCACGGGCGCCATGATTCTGGCCGCGGGATTTCCCAACGCCACCTATCTAGGCCTGCCGGTGCTGGAACAGTCGCTGGGCGCCTGGGCGCGGGGGGTCGCGATCCAGTTCGACCTGTTCGCCTGTACGCCGCTGCTGTTCACCCTGGGGATCGCGCTGGCCCAGCGCTTTGGCCAGGGCGGGAGCGGGACGTCGCCCGTGCGCGGGCTGTTGCGCGTGCCGCCCCTGTGGGCCGCCGCCCTGGCCCTGCTGCTGAATCTGGCCCAGGTGCCCATGCCGGCCCTGGTGGACCATGTGCTTCAGTTGATGTCGCGGGCGGTGGTGCCCCTGATGCTGATCGCGATCGGCCTGGCCTTGTCCTGGGAACGGGGTACCTGGAAACGCCTGAGTGCGGTAGCGCCGGTCCTGCTGTTGCGCCTGGTGGCCGTACCCACGGTGGCCCTGGGAGCGACCGCGCTCTGGTGATTTGCGAACGCTACGGCCTGGACACCGCCACCTATTCTGCCGCAGTCACCCTTTCCACCCTGGCCAGCCTGATCAGTCTGCCGCTGTGGTTCGCCCTGCTGAATGCGCCAAGTACGCTCGGCCTTTGACCCGTCCCTAGTTCCCGCCGCTTCCGTGCTTCGCTGAAGGTTCCTGCACCAGGCGCACGACGTGGACCCCGCTCTCGGGCTGCAGTGTGACGTGGTCGATGCCGAAGCGATCGCGCAGCATGTGCTGCTGCGCCTGCAGCAGGCGGTCCCAGGCACCCAGATCGCTCACCACCAGGTGCGCCGAGAGCGCGATCGTTCCTCCGGAAAGGGTCCAGATGTGCAGGTCATGTACCGAGCGCACCAACGGATCGGCCTCGGCCATGGCCCGGCCGACTTCGGCCAGGTCCAGATGCGGTGGCACTCCTTCCATGATCACGTGCAGGGCCTCGCGCACCAGGCGAACGCTGGAAACGACAATCAGGACACAGATAAAGATCGACAGGATCGGATCGATGGGGGTCCACCCGGTCAGGGCGATCACGCCGCCGGCCACCAGGGCGGCAATGGAACCAAGCAGGTCTCCCATGACGTGCAGCAGCGCGGCGCGGGTGTTGAGGTTCCTGTCGCCCCTGGAGAGCACCAGTGCCACAGCGATGTTGAGAACCAGTCCGGCGAAGGCAACTGCCGCCACGGTCACGCCCTGAACCGGTTGCGGGGTGCGGAAGCGCTCGATCGCCTCGATAACGATTCCCGCGACTACCAACAACATGATCACGCCATTGGCCAGGGCCGCGAGGACCTCGGTACGGCCCAGGCCGTAGGAATGGACACGGCTGGGCGGACGCCTCGCAATCCATGCGGCGACGGCGGCAAGGCCAAGGGCCACGGCATCGGACACCATGTGTCCGGCATCACCCAGAAGGGCGAGGGAGCCGGACAGCTTGCCGGCAATCGCCTCGATGGCGGCGAAGCCGAGGGTCAGGACGAGGGCAATCCACAGGACCCGCTGCGGCGCACCGGCACCGTGGTGATGGGCATGACCTGCGTGGGAATGGTCGTGTGCCATAACAAATCAGTTGATTGGCGAATGCCTATGATACAACAGGGCCGGGGCCGTCATTCCACCCTGCACGCGCGGAGATCTACCTTGGCAGCATCTGCTGCACCAGGCCCAGTCGGCTGACGATGGAGCGGGCGACCAGCGGAGGAGTCAAAAGGGCCTGCAGCTGTGCATGGGGATTGACCAGATAGACCGCGGCCGAGTGGCTCACGGTCTCGTCCTTGCCTTCGCCGCTGATCGAATAGTGGGCCCCTACCTGCTTCACCAGCTTGTCGATCTGCTCACGCGAGCCCGTGGCCGCAAGAAATTTTCCGTCGAAGGCATGCACGTACTGACCCAGTTTCGCATCGGTATCGCGCGCCGGATCCACGGAAACGAAGACCGTCTGCCAGACCGCCCCGGCTTTCTGTTTGCCCGCAAGCTCGTACACCTGGTGCAGCACCGCCAGGGTTCCCGGACAGACGTCGGGGCAACTGGTGTATCCGAAGAACAGCATCGTCCATCGCCCCCTCAGTGTCGCAAGGGTAAATGGTTGCTTGTCCGGTTGGTGAAGCGTGAAGGGCTTCAGGGTCGTCGGATTCGGGACCACAGTGAGCACGGGGTCCAGAGTCAGGTAGTGAATGCCGTTCCCGCGCTTGCCCGCCAGACCGTACCACACGCCTAGCGCGAACGCCGCCAGCAGTACAACTCCGATCACCAGGGTTTTGCGTCGAGTCACGTTATGTCGAATTATAGTCAACCGGTTTTTTGCGCAAATGCGAAGCCGGCGCGTCTTGTATCCGGGCGCTGTTCTTCACGTTTCCTTGGCGCATCGGTCACGGGAATGCGACAGAAAATCATGCGGGCGCCTCAAAATGGAGACGATGGCGCCTGGATCTCATTCCCTTCGATCACTTCTTTCTCCGCCTGCCCGGTACGGATCCAGTCACGCACATGTCCGTCGCTCAGCACCGTATCGACATAGGCCTGTGCAACATCCGAAAGCGCGACATCGTATCCGTGAAAACGAAGCGCCACCGGAACGTACATCGCGTCCACGATACAGAAGCGGCCGAACAGCCAATTGCCCTGGTCGTAGGACATACCGCGGCAGAGTTCCCACAATTCGACCACGCGATCGATATCGTCCTGCACCTCGTCACCATAGACAAAGCCGGGAAACCGCTTGCTGCAATTCATTGGGAAGGCGCGGCGCATGGTCTTGAATCCCGCGTGCATTTCCATACTTGCCGATCGCGCCACGGCGCGCGCCGCCGGATGCTCCGGCCAGGCGTGCGCGTGCGCGTGCGCGGAATGCTCCGCCAGGTACTCCAGTATCGCCAGGGTTTCCCACACCTGCACGTCCCCGTCGACCAGCACAGGCACGCGATGGTGGGAACGGTAAGGCCGAAGTTCTTCGCGGTAGGTATCGGTAAACAGGGCAATGCGCTTCTCCCGGAACGGGATACGGGCGTGCCTCATCCAGATCCACGGACGCAGCGACCACGATGAATATTTCTTGTTCCCGATCACCAGCGTGTAGTCGCTCATTCTGCATCCCTCCCAATCGCGACAGTGCGTGACAGTTGCATGACTTCAGTTCGCGATATGGAAGTTGAAGTCGGCGGTACCGAGAACGCCCATCAGGCGCACCCAGATCGGCAAGATCATTTCCATGCCGCGTGCGCCGCTGATATCGCCGAGATCGATCACGTGCTTCCAGCCGAACTCGTCCCGCAAGAGTCGTGTCACCTCAGTCTTCGCGCCGTCATCGTTGCCGCAGACAAACAGGTCATGCTCGCCCGGAACCCGGTCCGGCTGTACCTGCACCTTGCAGTTCGTGGTATTGAGCGCCTTGACCACTTTCGTGCCCGGGAACGCGCGCTGGATCTGCTCGCCCAGGGAATCGGTATTGCACACGCTCAGGGTTGGCGGCATTCCGCTGGAGAAATCCAGTGGGTTGGAAACATCCACCAGGATCTTTCCTTCCATATTGTCCGCTCCCGCCAGGTGCAGGGCCTCGATCGCCGCCGTGCCCCTGGTACAGTTGAACAACAGACCACCGAACCGTGCCGCGTCAGCAAAGGTCCCATGTGAGGCGCCGGTCGATTCCGCCCAGCTGCGCGCGGTTTCATTTCCGCCATCCCGCGCGCCCATCATGACTTCATGGCCCAGCTCGGCCAGACGCGTGGCGATGGTTGACCCCACCATGCCGGTACCCAGAACGCCGATCTTCATGTCCGTGTCCTCCTGCTGCCCGGGGGTTCACCCGCAGGGGCCTAAAACTACACCGGTTTTCCGCCGGTTTCGACGTCAACGTAAGATCTGGTCTGGCGTTGTAAAGATACGTAACAGTGCTTTCACGCCGGATATTGGCTGAACTAGAATGGGGGAAATGGATCAGATTGGTACAAGCAAGCAGGGGGATTTCCCGAATGTCTTCCGTAAGTCCACATCAAATTCATTCATCAAGGCGTAGCCCGATTGTGCGCGCCTCTTTTGGGGCAATTCTGCTGGCGGGCCTGACGCTGGCCGGCTGCGTCACCCCGGCCGGACCCGCGGGCGGTCCTGCACCCCGGCCCCGCCCCAGTCCCGACGTGCAGTTCTATCCCCAGCAGGGACAGAGCGCGGCGCAACAGGATCGCGACCGCTATGAATGCCATCTTTGGGCCGTGAAGAAATCCGGTTACGACCCCAGCGCCGAGCCGCGCCGGTCCCCGGAACCGGCCACCCGGGAGGATCAGCAGGGCAGCGGGGCCCTGGCGGGGGCCATCATTGGCGGCGCCATCGGCGCGGCGACATCCCGGGATGAGGACCGGGGAATCAATACCTTTATGGGGGCAACCACCGGCGCCATGATCGGCGCTGCTTCCGATGCCGAGAAGCAGCGGGCGGCACAACAGCGTGCTGCCATGGAAGCGCGCTTCGACGAACGCGTACTCCGTTATCGTCGCGCCATGACCGCGTGCCTTGAAGGCCGCGGCTACGCCGTGCGCTGACTGCGTGCCACGCACACCGTGAACTGAACAAAGAGAGGACCAGCCATGCCAATCCAAGCGAAAACCGCTACGCAAGCCCTGGTGGCATTCCTGATGCTTGCCGTTGCCGCACCGGTACTGGCGCAGAGGGGCGACGACAGTTCCCGATATCAACGAGGCGGCGATCGGGGCAGTTCGCAGTCCCGCGGCGCGCCAAGCCAACCCGATCGCGGCTCCAGGGATCATTCGACCACACGCCGACCCGGTGAGCGCACGAGCCCCGC
This sequence comes from Acidiferrobacteraceae bacterium, assembly GCA_037388825.1. Classification (NCBI taxonomy): domain Bacteria; kingdom Pseudomonadati; phylum Pseudomonadota; class Gammaproteobacteria; order Acidiferrobacterales; family Acidiferrobacteraceae; species Acidiferrobacteraceae bacterium. Next base: position 24,792 of record JARRJV010000023.1, read on the forward strand.
TAGCACGCGGCGCGACCACTATGTCCTGGATCGGCGCTACCGCCACAACCGCTACTACCCGCGTCGTGGTACGGTGCTGCGCACCCTTCCGCGTGAACATCGGACCTATCGATACCGGGGCTCGAGATACTACTTCTATCACGGGATCTGGTACCGACCCTATGGCACCCGCTGGATCGTGGTGCACCCCCCGATCGGCTTGTACATTTCGATATTGCCGCCGTACTACACCACGCTGTGGATCGGTGGTGTCGCCTACTACTATGCCGGTGGCGTGTACTACACATGGTTGCCGGAACGGCATGTGTACGTGGTGACGCAACCGCCGTCCGACGAATCCGTTACCGCAGCACCCGGTGTATCGGACGACCTGTTCGTCTATCCCAAGCAGGGCCAGAGCGAGGAACAGCAGGCGAGGGACCGGTACCAGTGCTACAGCTGGGCCAAGAACCAGACCGGCTTCGATCCCACGGTCTCGGGCGGGAACGTGGCGGCCCCGGCACTGGAGACGAAGCGCGCCGACTACCACCGGGCGATGAAGGCCTGCCTGGAGGCGCGAGGCTATAGCGTGCAGTAGCAGGCCAAACCGGCTCAGGAAGGAATAGGAAAAAACGGAGCACGATCGTGCTCCGTTTTTTTGTGTCTTGCCGCGCCTAAACCCCACCGCTTCCCGCCACCCACGGCGTGGCCCTCGCGGAAGGCCCTGCGTTCCTGCGGCCACTGTCCCCGGCTCCGCCTCCCTCGAAACAGGCAAAATTCCGCGAAAAATCATGTTGTACAGAGGATGTACAAGTTTTTCCTATATTATATCCTGTATTATCAATATATTATTGAAACATCTATGTCATGTTGACATCTTGTAAATATCTTGTATAGACTTTGTATAACTTTTGGAGCAGCAGAGATGATGACGACCAGAAACCCGGACCACTCTACCGCCAGCTATCCGATCGGCACCGTTTGCTCGATGACGGGGGTGAACCCGGTGACCCTGCGTGCCTGGGAGCGGCGCTATGGGCTAGTACGGCCTCACCGTACGGCCAAAGGTCATCGGCTGTATTCCCTCGATGATGTTGAACGGATCCGCGAGATTCTGCGGCTGGTCGAGGAAGGTGTTCTGATCAGTCAAGTGCGCGAGGTACTGGCCGCCAGCGAGGGTCCGCCCGTGGACCGCGGCCGCGAAAACACCTGGAAGAGTTATCGCGAACGCATGGTCGCGGCGATCGAAAGTTTCGACGAAGGCAGGTTGGAGGGCATCTACAGCGAGGCCATGTCCTTGTACCCGGTGGAGGTAGTCACGCGCCAGTTGCTAGTGCCGTTGCTGCGGGAGTTGGGCCAGCGGTGGGAAAACGCCACCGGCAGCGTGGCCGAGGAACACTTCTTCGGTGTGTACATGCGCAACAAGCTCGGGGCCCGCTTTCACCATCGCCAGGGGAACCCGCAGGGGCCCCGGCTCCTGGTCGCCTGCCTGCAGGGGGAGTTACACGAAGTCGGGGCGCTCTTGTTTTCCCTCGCCGCCCATGACCGCGGCTTCCGGATCATCCTGCTTGGCGCCGACATGCCCCTGGAGGAACTCCCAGCGGTCGTCCGGCGCGCGCATTGCGATGCGATTGTCCTGTCCGGCTCGATCGAACCGGCACCGGAACTGCTTTCGGAATCACTGCCTCGGCTCGTAGCCAGTGTGGGTGTACCGGTATTCCTTGGGGGCGAGACGGCGTCACGACATCGCGAAGCGATCGATGCAGCCGGCGCGCACGCGATCGGCAACGACCTTGTCCTGGGCCTACGCGACATTGACCGCAATCTGAGCGCGATGCGTCAGTAGGTACACCCCTGATTATTGCTTGTGGAGACTATCAATATGAGCACTGCAACGGCAAGAGCGATTGACTGGAGTGAACAGGGTCTGATTCCGGATCCATTGATCCGGGCCGGTATCCGGCGGCTGCTGCGTGATCGGCTGCGCCTACTGGCGCCCGATGACTACGAGCGCCAGATGGAGCTGGAACAGGCCTTCGTACACCACATGAGTCGTGCGCCAGTGGCCCTGGTACCGGAAAAGGCAAACGAACAGCACTACGAAGTCCCGGCCCGGTTCTTTGATTTCGTGCTTGGGGCACACCGCAAGTACAGCTGCGCCTACTGGCCGGACTGGATTGACAACCTCGACGACGCCGAGGCCGCCGCCCTTGCGATGACCTGCGAGCGCGCCGGCGTCGAAGACGGGATGGACGTGCTCGAACTGGGTTGCGGCTGGGGTTCCCTGACGCTGTGGCTCGCCCGACATTACCCGGCTGCACGCATCACCGCCGTGTCCAACTCTTCGTCCCAGGCGGAATACATACGCCAACGGGCAGCAAGCATGGGGTACACGCACGTCCAGGTCGTCACCGCCGACATGAACGACTTTGACACCGACCGCCAGTTCGACCGGATTCTGTCGCTGGAGATGTTCGAACATATGCGCAACTGGGGCGAACTCTACCGCCGGGTCTACACCTGGCTGAAGCCCGGTGGCCGGTTCTTCAAGCACATCTTCGTTCATCGTGGCGCGCCATACCCGTACGAAGATCACGGTGACGACGACTGGATGACCCGCCATTTCTTTTCTGGCGGCATGATGCCCAGCGACGATCTGCCCTTGTACTTCCAGCATCACCTCAAGCTCGTGAGCCGGTGGCGTTGGGGCGGTGAACACTACCGGAAAACCTGCAATGCCTGGCTGGCGAACATGGACCGCAACCGCGATGAGATCTGGCCCATCCTGTCTTCGGTCTATGGTGCCGAAAACGCACAGAAGTGGTGGATGCGCTGGCGCATGTTCTTCATGGCCTGCGCGGAGCTGTTCGGCTTCGAAGACGGGCAGCAATGGTGGATCGGCCATTACCTGTTCGAGCGTCCCGCACCCCAATCACAGCGGACCCCGGGAGGCAGGCTATGAACCTGCTCGTGAACTTCGCTGCGTTCCAGCTTGGCTGGTTCGCCGCCGTGCTCGGAGGGGCCAATGACCTCGCCTGGGCCGGGACCCTCGCCGTACTCGGGATCGTGCTGTTTCATCTCGTACGCGCCGCCCAAACGCGCCGCGAGCTGCTGCTGGTCGCCATCGTCGGTGTGATCGGTGCGCTGTGGGAAAGCCTGCTCGTTGTCCTCGGCCTGACCTGGTACCCCTACGGCACGCTCATCGACGGCGTGGCTCCTTACTGGATAGTTGCCATGTGGCTGCTGTTCGCCACCACGCTCAACGTATCCATGCGCTGGATGCACGGGCACCTGTGGCTCGCGAGCCTGAGCGGCGCGCTGTTTGGCCCGCTGGCATTTTACGCCGGATCCCGCCTGGGCGGAGTCGGCTTCCCCGACTTCAGTAGCGCAATGATCGCGCTTGCGGCCGGCTGGGCGGTAATCATGCCGCTGCTCATTTTGCTCGCGCGGCGGCTGGACGGTACGCGTCCTGTGCTGGCGCGTGCTCCAGCCTGCGAACGCACCGGTATCGCGTAAGGGGAAGCGCCATGTTTGACGTCAGCTCCTATACGAACAGTCTCGTCGCGATCCTGGTCTTCGGCTTTGCCTTCTGGATCGTCAGCGTCTTCAAACGCGACGTGAGCATTGTCGATAGTCTCTGGTCGCTGATGTTTCTGCTTGCAACCCTGGTCTACGCCGCCTCCCTTGCCGAGCCTGGCCCGCGCGCCGCTCTGATTCTGGGTCTGGTCACGATCTGGGCCTTGCGGCTTTCGATCCACATCACGATTCGCAACCATGGCAAGGGGGAAGATCGTCGCTACCGGCAGATCCGCGCCAACCATGAGCCCGGCTTCACATGGAAAAGCCTGTACATCGTGTTTGGTTTGCAGGGACTGCTGGCATGGATTATTTCGATGCCACTGCTGGTTTCCGTCTCGAGTCCGGCGCCCCTGGGATGGCTGGACGCGGCCGGGATCCTGTTGTGGCTCACCGGAATGGTGTTCGAGGCCGGCGGTGACTGGCAACTCCTGCGCTTCCGATCCGATGCCGTTAACCGTGGGCGGGTGCTTGATACCGGGCTTTGGCGCTACACCCGTCATCCCAACTACTTCGGCGAGGCCTGCCTCTGGTGGGGTTATTACCTGATCGCGTTGGCAGGGGGCGGCTGGTGGTCTTTCTACGCCCCCGTTCTGATGACCTTCTTGCTGTTGCGCGTCTCCGGGGTGTCCTTGCTGGAAAAGGACATCCAGGAACGCCGCCCGGCCTATCGCGAGTACATCGAGCGGACCAACGCATTCTTTCCCGGTCCCCGTCGCGAAATCAACCTGGCCAAGGGGGTGAAATCATGAATCGTGTCTCCATCCGCACCCGAGTCATGCGAGGCGCACTGGTTCTCACGGCCGTGCTGGCCCAGTCCGCCTTCGCCGGCCCGACCCGGGAATGGCGCTTCAATGTGTATCTCGACGATACCCGCATCGGCCAGCACGACTTTCGCCTGTCCGAGCAGGAGGACGGCCGCAGGCGAATCGACATCGACGCCCGTTTCGACGTCAAGTTGCTGTTCTTCACTGCCTATCGCTACCGGCACAGCAACACCGAGCTGTGGCAGCAGCGGTGCCTGCGCAGCATTCGCGCCTCCACGGACGACAACGGAGACCGCCTGCTCGTCCAGGGATCGGCCGAGGACGGCCTGTTCCGGCTGGAGCGCGGCGCCGACCAGGGTCCGCTGTCGCGGTGCGTCATGAGCTTCGCCTACTGGGATCCCGCGATCCTGAAGGCGGATCGTCTGCTCAATTCGCAGACCGGGGAATATGTGGACATCAACGTGGTGCCCCTCGGCAACGACCTGATCACTGTGGCCGGCGAGGCCGTGCCCGCCAGCCGTTACCGGCTGCTTGCCGGCGAGGCCGTGATCGACCTGTGGTACGGGACGGACAGCGGGCGCTGGCTCGCGCTGCAGTCGACCACCACCAGCGGCCGCACGCTCAGCTACCGGATGGAATGAGGATCTTGCCATGAAACCTTTCGCGCTTTTCTTGTCTCTTTTGCCGATCCTGGGTCTGGCCGCGTGTCACAGCGGGCACCCTCCAATGCAGACCGTCGGTCACGTCGATCTCGAGCGGTTCATGGGGAAATGGTATGTGGTCGCCGCGATTCCGACCTTTCTCGAGAAGAACGCCTACGACGCGATCGAATCCTACGAACTTACCAAGGACGGCAACATCGCCACGACCTTCACCTATCGTGACGGTGGTTTCGATGGCGACAAGAAGGTCTATCGGCCCACGGGCTTCGTGAGAGACACGGAAACCAACGCCCGCTGGGGGATGCAATTCGTATGTCCCATCAAGGCAGACTACCGGATCGTCTACCTCGATCGGGACTACACCCAGACCGTAATCGCCCGGCAGAAGCGGGACTACGTCTGGATCATGGCGCGCACGCCCGCCATTCCCGAAAGCGACTACGCAAAACTGACGCGCTTCGTGGCCGGTCTCGGTTACGACATCTCCGAACTTCGCCGGGTGCCCCATCGCACCACGCCAGCACCCCTGGAGGACCAGTCATGAAGATCGCAATCATCGGCACCGGGATCTCCGGCAACGTGGCTGCCTACCATCTTTCGCGGGAACACGACCTGACGGTATACGAGGCCGGTGACCACGTAGGCGGGCACACGCACACGCACACGATTGATCGGGAAGGAAAACAGATTGCGGTCGACAGCGGGTTCATTGTCTTCAATCGCGAAACCTACCCGAACTTCATACGCCTGCTGGATGAACTCGGGGTCCAGGCGCAGCCGACAACCATGGGCTTCAGCGTGAAATCCGAGCGCAACGGCCTCGAATACAGCGGCAGCGGCGCCAACGGCCTGTTTGCCCAACGCGGCAATCTGCTTCGACCCGGATTCTGGGGCATGGTGCGCGACATTTTGCGTTTCTTCCGCGAAGCCCCGGCGCTGCTTCGATCCTGGGATGAGTCCCTCACCCTCGGCGACTACCTGCGGCGCAATCGCTACGGCCACGAGTTCATCGATCATTACATCATCCCCATGGGGGCGGCGATCTGGTCCACGGATCCGGAAAAAATGCTCATGTTTCCCGCCTGCTATTTCGTACGTTTCTTCCGGAACCACGGCTTGCTAGGTGCGAACGACCGTCTGCAATGGTATGTGATCAAGGGCGGTTCCCGTTCCTATGTCGACAGGCTGACGGCCCCGTTTCGCGACCGCATTCGCCTGCGCTGCCCGGTGGTTTCGGTGCGCCGCTTCCCGAGCCATGTGCGGGTGCGGAGCGCCGACGGACATGTGGAAAATTTCGACCACGTGCTGATCGCCACCCACAGCGACCAGGCCTTGCGCATGCTGGAAGACGCGAGCCCCCTGGAAAGGGAAATCCTGGGCGCGATCCCGTATCAGCGTAACGAAGCCGTACTGCACACGGATCACACCCTGCTGCCGGAGACTCGCAGGGCCTGGGCCGCCTGGAACTATCACATCCTCGCAAGACAGCAGGACCACGCCGCGCTGACCTACAACATGAATATCCTGCAGGGTCTGCCACTGAAGGAAACTCTGTGCGTGACACTGAACCACACGGACGCCATCGATCCGGGTCGGATCATCAAACGCATGTACTACGACCATCCGCTGTACACTCCCGCCGGGGTCGCGGCCCAGGCGCGCCACGCCGAAATCAACGGCACGCACCGTACCTGGTTTGCCGGCGCCTACTGGGGACACGGCTTTCATGAAGATGGTGTCGTCAGCGCACTGCGCGCCCTCGAACATTTCCGGGAACGTGCCCATGCACAGCTGCCTTTACGTCGGGCAAGTTAGGCACCGGCGGTTCGCCCCGCGCGAACACGCCTTTGCCTACTCGCTGTTCCAGGTCTACCTCGACCTGGACGAACTGGACACGGTCTTCCGCCGTCGCTGGCTATGGTCCGCGCACCGGCCCAGCCTCGCCTGGTTTCGCCGCGCCGATCACCTCGGCGATCCGCGGCAACCGCTGGCGGAGGCCGTCCGCGACCTGGTCGAAGCGGAAACCGGCACGCGTCCGCGTGGCCCCGTTCGACTGTTGACCCACCTGCGCTACTTCGGAATTGGCTTCAACCCGGTGAGCTTCTACTTTTGCTTCGACGAGTCGGCAAAAGAGGTCCGGACCATCATCGCCGAGGTAAACAACACACCGTGGGGCGAACGGCATTGTTATGTCCTGGATGAGCGGGATAACCAGGGGACGGCGGCAAAGATGAACTTCGACATCGAAAAGCAGTTTCACGTATCCCCGTTCATGGATCTGGCGATGCGCTATCGCTGGCGCCTTTCGGCGCCGGGAGAGCACCTCCTGGTCCATATCGAAAACAACAAGAACGGCGCCAAGGTCTTCGATGCGACGCTTCGTCTGCACCGCCAGGATATCAGTGCCGCTTCACTGGCCCGGGTCTTGATCCGGTTCCCCTTCATCACGGCCAAAGTGGTACTGGCCATCTACTTTGAGGCCTGGCGACTTTGGCGCAAGAGGATTCCCTTTGTTCCTCACCCGGCCAGCAAGCAGGCATCAACCACGGTGAAAAGCGAATGAAACCCAATCTTGTAAACATCAATGGAGCGCCGAAGGTTCGCGAGCACATCGGCTGGCTCGACCGTCTGGCGAGACGGGTCCTGCTTTCCGCTTTCGCGAGGATCGAGTATGGACAGCTGACCATCGTCGATGGCGATCGCATCCACCATTTCGGCCGACCCGGCAGTGGATTCGCCTGCCATGTGCGCGTGACCGTAAACGATCCACGCTTCTGGGGAGAGATCGGTTTTGGCGGCAGTATCGGCGCCGGCGAATCCTACATGTACGGGTTGTGGGAATGCGATCACCTGACGGAGCTGGTACGCCTGTTTGTGCGCAATCGGCACGTGCTGGATCGACTCGATGGCGGTCTTGCGCGGCTGACGCAACCGGTCAACAAGGCGATCCACGCCGTGCGTCGCAACAGCCTGCGGGGCAGTCGAAAGAACATCGCCGCCCACTACGACCTGGGCAATGAGATGTTCGCACTGTTCCTGGACCAAACCATGATGTATTCCTGCGGCATTTTCGAGCGCCCCGGGGCATCCATGCAGGAGGCCTCCATCGCCAAGATCGACCGCATCTGCAGGAAACTGGATCTCGGTCCCAAGGACCGCGTCATTGAAATCGGCACCGGGTGGGGCGGGTTTGCGATCCACGCCGCGCGGCACTACGGCTGTCACGTCACGACCACGACGATCTCGCGGGAGCAATTCGAGTTCGCCCGGCGGCGCATCCAAGAGGAGGGACTGGAAGATCGAATCTCGCTGCTGTTCCGGGACTACCGTGACCTGGAGGGCGAGTACGACAAGCTCGTGTCTATCGAGATGGTCGAGGCGGTCGGGCACCAGTTCCTTGATACGTTTTTCGCGAAGTGCAGCAGCTTGCTGAAGCCTCATGGATCAATGCTGCTGCAGGCGATTACCCTGGCCGACCAGCGCTACGATGAAGCCCGGCGGTCGGTGGACTTCATCCAGAAATACATCTTCCCCGGCGGCTTCATTCCGTCAGTCACGGCAATGACGACTTCGGCAACGCGCAAAACGGATATGCGCCTGTTCCACCTGGAAGACATCGGTCCGCACTACGCGACCACACTGCGTCACTGGCGCGAGCGTTTCTTCCGAAACCTCGGTCAAATTCGCGCCTTGGGTTATCCGGATGCCTTCGCGCGCATGTGGGAGTACTACCTGTGCTACTGTGAGGGCGGATTTGAGGAACGGGTGATCGGAAACGCGCAACTGCTATTCGTAAAACCGTTGTGCCGACGCGCATCCATTCTGCCGTCCCTGGATAGCGACGACCCTTGGCCCCACAAGCCTCTCCGCCTGGCGCAAAGCGCCTGAGAACCGCGGGACTGCGTCGCGTGCCCGCCCCTAGGCCATGCCGCCGTTCACACCAATGACCTGGCCGGTGATGTAGGACGCGTCGTCACTGGACAGAAAGGAAACCAGGGCCGCAACGTCCTCCGGCGTGCCGGCCCGCTTGGCGGGAACCAGCTGCGCGATGGTTTCGGCATCGAACCGGTCCTCGGTCATCCGACCACCAATGACGCCCGGGGCAACCGCGTTGGCCGTGACCCCGCGGGAGGCCAGTTCCAGGGACAGGGATTTCACGGCGCCGTGCAGACCCGACTTTGCCGCGGCATAGTTTGCCTGGCCGCGATTTCCGATCTGTCCGGCAACCGACGAGATTGCGATGATCCGGCCCCAGCGTGTACGAATCATGGGGAGCAGCAGTGGCTTGCACACGTTGTAGAAGCCGTTCAGGGAGACATCGATGACTCGCTCCCATTGCGCGCGCTCCATTCCGGCCATGGGCGCATCATCGTGGATGCCTGCGTTGCTTACGAAAACGGATATAGCGCCCTGGTCCAGAATCTCGCCGACTGCGAGGTCCACGGCATCCGGATCGGTGACATCGAAACTGGCGGCTTCCGCCGAGGCGCCGGCAGCCAGCAGTTCCTGTGCAAGTGATTCGGCGCGATCGTGACTGGTATTGGCGTGCACGATCACGTGATATTGATTCGCCGCGAGGCGATGGCAGATCGCCGCGCCGATATCGCCACTTCCACCAGTCACCAGCGCGCGCCTCATGAAGGCTCCCCTTCGGGCTCCGGTGTCGCAACCGTGACCCGGCCCCGGGCAAGAAAACACCCGGATGCACCAATTTCAAAACTGTAGACCATGATGTCAGTGTCCCCCATGACCCTGGAACCGGAGACCTCCAGCGGCGCGCCGATATCGTGAATCCATTCCACCGCCAGTTCCACCTGGCGGATCGCCGCGATGAAGCCGGGCCGCACGCTGAGGCCCGCCTCCCGTCCGCACAGGCCGCCGTGAACCGCGGCCGCCTGGGCCCCATATTCGATCAGATGTACCGCCGAAAGTCCCGCTTCGGATCGTAGCGGGTTGTCCGCTCGACGGTGACTGTCAGACCGGCAACGAATGCTGGTGTCGTCCCATTCAAGCACCTGGTCGAGCAGACACATCGTGTCGGCATGGGGAATCAATGAACACAGCTCTTGCCGTTCGATCATCGTGATTCGCCGGCGATCACCCGGATACGGGCCCGCCGTCCGTCCAGATAGGGAATGTGAACCTCGGCATCGGTACCCGTGGCAATCCTTTCCAGCAGGGGCAGGGATCGGGCGGCGGGATTGCCCGCGCGCAGGGTCTCGAACCCGGCCTGCGCCATCCGGTCGATCGGGCCCTCCTCGGCCAGGTCGACATCCAGTCGCGCGATGCCGCTTGCCTGCTCCGGAGTGAGCAGGAGGCCGACGGCAAAGGAAGTCGTTCGCGGCCGAAAGGGTTGAAGGTTCGTGGGCGTGGCACCGTCATAGGCAACGAGCAGTACCCGGTTGTTCGATTCGCGGACCTGGGACACCGCTTCCAGGAGGCCGGCCACAAACGACCCGTCGTGCGCGCTGATGCTGGTCGACGGCGCGCGATTCGAAGTCGCGATGGACAGATAGCCGGCGGGCGCATTGTGTACGGAGTTATGAAACAGGGTCGGCGACACGGGTTTGTCCGGCTGGGTCAGGGCGACAAGAATCCGGTCCACCACGTCCAGGTCACCGCAGGAGCAGGCAAACACCCCTGGCAGGTCCAGCGAGTGGTCCGGGCCCGAAAGGCGCAAGGTGTCGTCGCAACACTGCAAGACCATCTGGATCAGGGCCGTTGTTCGACGGCGCTCGTTCGGGGGCAACAAGGCGCTGGCTCCCAGAGAAACCGTTTGCCCGGGATCGTAGGCTTCGCCCGAGCGAATCAAGCCCTTGGCCGCATCCCAGTTATCGAGACCCGGGCCGACCAGGCCAACACTGGCGATCCCCGCGGATATCATGACGACCTTCCAAGAATCAGGCAGGCATTGCTGCCGCCGAAACCGAAGGAGTTGCTGACCACCCGGTTCACCGGTCGCGCCAGCGGCTCCAGGGCAATCGCCGACCGCATGCGTTCGTCCAGTCGCTTCGTGTTCAGGCTGGGAAACACGACGCCGTCTTCGATGGCGAAGCAGGAATAGATGGCCTCCACGATCCCGGCGGCGCCGAGGGTGTGACCGGTAAACCCCTTGGTCGATGAACAGGGCACGGTATTTCCGAAGATCCCATGGACCGCCCGATCCTCCGACAGATCGTTGGCCTGGGTCGCCGTCCCGTGAAGGTTGATGTAGTCGATCTGCTGCGGCCGCAGGCCAGCCCGATCCAGTGCGTGACGAACGGCGATTGCGGCACCCCGGCCCTCGGGGTGAGGCGTCGACATGTGATGTGCGTCACTACTCTCGCCGTAGCCCAGCAAAACGATTGCGGAATCCGTGGCGCGGCGCTCAAGCAGGGCGAAGCCGGCGGCCTCGCCGATATTGATACCGTCACGATCCGCGTCGGCCGGACGACAAGGCTCCGGTGAAACCAGCTGCAGGGAATTGAACCCGTACAGCGTCATCTGGCACAGGGAGTCCACGCCGCCCACGAGGGCGGCATCACACAGGCCGGCATCGATATAGCGTTGTGCCGTGGCGAAGACCTTCGCGCTGGAGGAGCAGGCGGTGGAAATCACCTGGGACGGTCCGCGCAGGCCAAGTGCCGCCTTGACGAAACCGGCCAGGGAATAGGTCGCGTGGGTTGTCTCGTAGCGGAAGTCCCGGGGGAGCGCGCCGCTGACCGGATCCCGGTTCGCGTAGGCCTCTTCGGACGACTGAATTCCCGAGGTAGACGTCCCGAGAAAAACTCCAATGCGATGAGACCCATAGCGTTCGATCGCCTCCGCAACACGGATGGTGAAATCATCCTGCAGCAGGCCAAGGTAGGCGAGGCGGTTGTTGCGGCATTCATGCTCCGCATACGCATCGGGCAAGGGGGCACCCTCGAGTCCCGCCACCCGCCCGATCCAGGTTTGCAGGTCCACGCCGGAAAGATCGCATGGCCGCAACCCGCCTTCGCCCCTGGCAAGGGCCTGTCGATTCGGTTCACAACCGTGTCCGAGGGCGGTGGTCACGGTATAGGCAGAGACCTGCAAGTCAGCCATGGCCGAACACCTCCCGGCCCCGGGTAGTGAGGAGCAGGGAAAGCAGATAGGCGACCAGGGTGCCGCTCGCCACGGTGACGCCGATCTCATGCAGCACCGGGATGCTGGACGTGGCGAGGATCCCGAATACCCCGATCGTCGAGATGCCACAAACCATGAGGGAGCGTCGCGTTGCGCGAAACTCTTCTTCGTCGGGGAATTCCTGGGTTGCGAACAGCGCGTAGTCAACGCCGATACCGGCCACCAGCATCAGGGACACGAGATGAAACACGGTATGGCCCCCGCCCATGAGAAGTGCAACCATGGCTGCGGACGTCACGGACGCCGCAACCGGCGCAATGACATGCAGGGTGCGACGGTAATCGCGCAGACCCGCGAGCAGCGTCACGATGATCAAGGCAATCACGATCACGGCCCGGTCGACAATCTCTGCCCGGAAGTGGCCGACCATTTGTTCGGTAGTTTTCTTCATATCAAGGAACGAAACGCCCGCCCCATGGAAGGGCCGAATCCGTTCTTCCAGTGCCGGCGCGTTCCTCACGCCAATCAGGCGGATTATGCCAATTACGCCGTCCGGGTTCGAACGGATCAGCTGCGCCACGCGCTCCGCCACTATCCCGTCCCCGAGATCCCGGGGCCGCAGGGGCCGCAGGGAGGAAGAGGCCACGACGTCGGCAATGAACGGTTCGAACGCCTTGGGCCGGAAAATTGTACCCTGCCGCGCCTGGTCCACGGCCGTGGCGAGCTGGCTCGCCGAAGGCAGGGCCTGCTGCCGCGCCCGCTGCGTCGCCGCATCAGGCACGATGTTCGCGGCCATATCGCTGTCCGCCAGGAGGCCGTCCCTGACCGACTGCCCCAGTACCGGCGCAAGCCGTCGCTGTTCTTCGAGCACCGCTTGCGCAGTCTTTCCCCGAACCAGCACGACATAGCGCGGTTCCGGCAAATTCATCTCTTCCCGGAGCTTGCGGTCCGCCTGTTTCAGGCTGTCCGGCACCGGTGTCAGTTTGCTGATGTCATCGGACCAGGGATTCGGGGTGAGGGAAAACAGGCCCACGGCGCCCACAGCGATCAGTCCGTACACGGCGGGAAGAGTCCCGCGCGGGACCCGTACCGCTACGCCTCGCCGGGGCCCTTGGGGCCACAGGCGCGTCGGGCCGGTGGCGAACAGGGCCGGCAAGCCATAACGGGTCACGAGAATGGCACCAAGCAGACCCGCGATCGCGAAAACCCCGAGCTGTTGTATGCCAGGAAAGTCGGCGCCGATCATGGCCGAGAACCCGAGGATGGTCGTGATCGCCCCGATCCGCAGGGGTAGCCAGATTCTTCGCGCCGCCGCGATCAGACTTTCGCCCGGCCGGGCGTGGCTGAAAAGGTGTATCGGATAATCGAGCGCGACACCCACCAGGGTGGAACCGAAGGCCACGCTGATGCCGTGGGCCCATCCCCACAAGCCGGCCATGGTCGCGCCCGCCAACAGCAGGCCCCCGGCAACCGGTACCGCCGCCAACAGGATGACGGGGATACTTCGGTAGACCCAGAGCAGGAGCAGGACCACAAACACGGTCGCCGCCCCGGAAAGCAGAACGATTTCCCGCCGCACGCGCGCCTCGGTCACGACCGTGAAGTACGGCGGCCCACTGATGGTCAGTCTGGCTCCGCCGGTATCGCCGAGCGCCCTGAAGTCGCCACGCAACCCTTGCAACAGCCTCTGTTGCCTGGCGAAGCCGCCGGATTTGGGTCCGGCCTCGGCCAGCAGGAACGCAGTCTTGCCATTGGCGGACATCCAGCTGCCGCCGTCACCGCTGCCATACTCGCCGCGCCCGACCAGCAGCGCGACCGCCCTGCGAAACGCGCCCGTGGGATCGGCGATCAGCTCCGCCTGATTCAGGGTGGACAGGGGGGATCGCAGGTCCTGCAGCACCTGATCGAAACCCTTCCGTAGCGAGGCCACGGAAAACTCCTGCCGGGCGGGCGCGGAGTCCAGCAAATAACGATAGCGGAACAGAATCTCCCTGGATTCTGCGTCCAGTTGCGGGGCCCCGTCATAGATCCGGATGAAGCTCCCACTTGCACGAAGTCGCGCCGCATAGCGCTGGCTGAGTCGGGCCAGCGCGTCGGGCTCCGCGTTGCGGATCGCCAGCAACCAGAACCGTGACGCGATCCCGCTTTTGAATTCATTAATCACGAAGGTCTGTTGCGGATCGCGGGAGTTGGGCAGGAAGGCTGCCAGGTCGCCCTGTATCCGCAGACGGGTGGCAACCAGCAACAGGCATACCAGCACGGCGACCCCGAACAGGCCGAGCGCGACCAGGCGTCTAGTGCGCTCGTTCATGCGCCGTACCCGGAATCGGAGCCAGGTCGATTCTGGTGCTGTCCCCGTTTTGTTCCCGAATCAGGATCCGGCTCACCTCGGCCTCGTGACCCGACCAGATGAATTCCCGGACCTTGTTCCGAAGCGCCTCCTGCCGCGGAACCAGCCGCAAGGTCCAGGCCGCGAAGCTTCCCGAGAAATCGACTTCATAGTACTGCCGCAAGACCGCCTCGTCTCCGGAAAGGGTTGCGCGAAAGGCCTCGATGAAGGCCCGGGCCACAGGCAGGGCATCGACACGAACGGTTTTCCGTTTGCCGTTCTTTTCGATCGTGAAACTGCTGCCGTGTATCTCGAAACGTTCCGGCGACGGGCCGGCAATTTCCCGGACCACGGTATCGGGCGCCTTGTAGGACATGGTCCCATGAAGCCGGATGGTAGAGTTCAGGACCCTGAGGCTCTTCGTCTCTTCAAATGCGACCTGGCTGGACCCACGCCGGGCCAAGGCCGTCATCAGACTGTGTAGTCCGGTTTCATCGCTGGCGAATGCGCCCGAACCGGCGAGCGCCAGACAGATGCCAAGCGTCCTAGCCCACTTTCCAGAAATCATAGAAGTTGAACCAGTTATAGGGCATCTCACGGGCAAAATGTTCCAGCCGGCTGGCATATACGCAGGTCAGGCGCTCAGCCTCTCGTTGGCGCAGGCCGTGGCCAACGGTTCGACCTTCGCCCAACGGCTCAAAGTAAACATCGTACCGGTTGCCGCCGCGATACAAACCGAATACGAGAAAAATCGGGGCTCCCAGCGCCAATGCCAGGCTGGCCGGGGTCGTTGGAAATCGTGCCGGTTTGCCAAAGAACGTGCACTCCACTGACTTTTCTCCGACGTGCGTGCGATCACCCATCAGGGCGACCAGGGCGCCGCTGTCAATGGCGTCGCGAATCTGAAACACCGCATCCAGAGAGCGGCTGGAGATGACGGTATCGGCAACATCGCGGTTGAACCGGTTCAGGAACTGGGTGATGACCCGGTTCTGGTCCTCGTTCATCAGGACCTTCAGATCGAAATGGTCATGGCCCGCCCCCAGGACACGCAGGATTTCAAAACTGCCGAGGTGGGAACCGAGAAGCACGCAGCCCCGGCGCGCCGCAACACACTCCAGCACGGGGCCAGCCCCGTAGGTACGAATGTCGAACAGTTCTTCCTGGCCGTGCAGAAGATACACGCGGTCCAGAATGGTTGACGCGAAGGTCCGGTGATGACGAAAACACTCGGAGATCGCCGCGGGACGACCGAAGACCTGGCCCAGGAATGATTTCGAGGCGCGGCGGGTGGCCCGACCGGTGACGAAGAAATACAGGGTGATCGGAAACAACAGCGCACGAGCCACATGCCATCCAATGTTCAACGCGATCCACGAGATCACGTGCAGCCAGAATACGGTTCCGCGTTCGCGGTAGAGCTGCCACTCCTGGCTCATGGCCCGCTTCTCCGGCTGACAAGGAACTCGCCCTCCGCAAAAAGCGTATCCCCGTGCACACAGCGAAAACGGACCCGTTCGCCCGAGAGGTTCAGGAAGACCTCACAAGATTGATCGGGCCCAAGGGCGGCATGAAACTTGGTCTGCGGAATCGATTGCACCACCGTGGCCGGAACCTGTTCCTGCAGACACTGCCGGACGCTGTCCAGGATGAGCACCCCGGGGACCACCGGATTTCCCGGAAAGTGCCCGCGGAAGCAGGGGTGGTCCGCGGCGAACCGGAAGGTGCATCGATGTTCCATCACTGCGACGCCAGCTTCGATAGCAGGTCCCGGAGTGCGTCCTGGGTGAGCTTTCCGGTGGAATTTCGGGGAAGTCGGTCGACGCGATAGATGGGGCGCGGGAGAAACACCGCATCGATCTGATGGGTCAGGGCGCGCGTGATGTCCTGGTCCGAGATGCCCGGCGCGACAACGATCGCGGCCAAGCGGGCAGTGGTGTCGTGTTCGGCTTCGCGCGTTACATACACGCCGTCGACCACTCCCTCGATACTCGTCAGTTTCAGATTCAGATCCGCAAGGGACGCCCGTTTTCCGCCCACTTTCACGAGATCGGCCGCCCGTCCGATGAACTCAAAGGTTCGGCTGTCGATTCGTCGAATGTTGTCCCTCATCTCCAGCACGATACCTCGTCCCGCGTCGCGAACGGCGGGCCCGGTACCATTCACGACCAGTTCCAGCGGCTCCAACATGCTCCATGTCTGCGTATTCACCGTCTGCCGTGACGCGATGGCACCGTGTTCAGTGGACCCGGTCGCCGAGATCACCTGTCTGACCCTGGGCCAGTCCGGATCGGCGGCGGGAAACGCCCTCAGATGTACGGGTGTTGTGATCAGTGTTGCCTCGCCGGAAAGGGCTTTCAGCACCAGCCGTATGTCCTCCGGATACAGTGGCGTGTCCGCGACCACGCGGGCGCCACTGTGGATGGGCAACATCACCGATGTCTCGAAACCGAACATGTGTTGTGGCATTACCGTGGCGAGAATGGTGTCGTCCGCCCCGATCCCGAACCGGGCCTGGATGCGCTCGGCACTGGCCAACATGTCCCCCCACGATTTTTCATTGGGTTTCGGTGTCCCGGTACTGCCCGAAGTGAACAGGGTGACGGCCGGGCGATCGGACAGGACTTCGGGAATTGAGGACGCCGTCCCCGAGCGATCAAAGTCCGGCCTGCACTCAAACTGCTCGACACCGATGCGCGTGTCGATCGATTCAACCAGACAGTAGCTATCAGGCCAGGTGGCAACGATGGACTCGATGGCTGCAGGCGCGCGGCTGGAAGGCAGCAAAACATGTTGGCCCCGTATCTGCGCGGCCAGAAAGCCGGTCATGAAATGGACCCGGCTCTCGCACATCATGATGCAATATTGATGATCGGGGACGCACTCGGCCAGCTCCTGTGCCGCAGCCAGAATCTCTCCCGCGGAATATCCGCCATCGCCGGACAGAATCCAGGGCCGGTCCAGATCGCCCTGTTGAAATATTTCCCTGGCGTTCATCTATCGCGCCTTCCACAACGCCTGTCGCAAATCGATTCGTGTCAGCGCGACCAGGAATCCGCGCAGGCTGTAGTCCACTTCGGAGGCCAACACCACGCGTCGTACGAGGAATTCCACCAGAAAGAACGAAACCAGGAGGACATAGCTCACGAGATTCGTGAACACGGACCAGACCTGGGCGGGCGCGTAGATGGCGAGTACCAGCGAGGTGGCCAGCATGGTGATGAAAAACAGGGCCCACGCCCAGGTTACCTTGCGCGTATAGCGAAGCTCTCGCTCCGAGGCCTGTTCCCGCATCAATGCCGCGATCCTTGTGATCACCGGGACCCGTCCCGGGCGCAGGGAGCCGGCGAAGACCCAGAACAGAAAGACGTAGATGAACACCGGCGTAAGCTTCAACATCAGCAGTTCATGTCCGCGAGCCAGCGTCATGACCAGGACCGCGACGGCGGCCAGGATCAGGGCGGTCAGGCCGGGTAACCGGAGTCGGACAAGCTGGAACAGGGCCGGACTGATCAGCAGGCCCGCGTACCACGGCGCGACCAGGTCGAGGCGATTGTGTATCAGGAATTCGTGCAGAAGGACGGGGCTGAAAAAGACCAGAAGACTGAACAGGATGCGCACGCGCGTGGAATCAAGCCTGGGTCTGCCGATTGGAGTCGATATGCGACGCCAACGCCCTGAGCGACGAGAAGATACGGGAGTTGTTTTTGTCATCGGCCTTCAGGCGAAATCCGTAACGCTGGGATATCACGAGTGCGATTTCCAGGGCGTCGATCGAGTCCAGGCCCAGTCCTTCGTTGAAGAGTGGCGAATCCGGGTCGATGCTGTCGGCGGTGACGCCCTCCAGATTCAGTGTGTCGATGATGAGGTTGGCGACCTCCAGTTCCAGCGGTGACATCGACAGAAAAATCCCCGTAGCAAGCGAAAAACGAAAAATATAATAATTTTGGCTTTTATAATAACATATTAGGGGTTTTGCAAGAATTCGCCAGCAAGCACGTCCCGGGCCTCGGCCGTGGGGCTGTATCCAAACGATTTACAGGCCAAATTTGCCGCCCGGGGATGGTGCCGGGCAAAAACCCGCCAGGCAGCACTGCCTCCCCAATCCATCTCCGCCAAGAACGCGGACCCGACACCGGAGGAACAGGAAAGAAATGTCCGAAAAACGCCTCTTCCCACAGAGGAAAATGACAGCTTACGAGGCGATCAGCGAGGCACAGAAGATAGCCTACGGACCGCTCGTTTTTCAGGCGGTACGGGTCATGCGAGACATGGGGATCCTGGACGAACTGGACCGGAGCGGACAGGAAGGTAGGACAGCCGCGGAAGTGGCCGAATCCCTGGGGATCAGTCTGTATGGCGTGGAAACCCTGGTCGAAAGCGGTCTAAGCAGCGGTGTGCTGGAGCAAAACGAAAACGACCACATTGTTCTTTCCAAGGTCGGCCACTACCTGCTCCACGACGAAATGACCCGCGTCAACATGGATTACAACCACTACATTTGTTACCAGGGCATGTTTCATCTCGACGAAGCGATCACCCAACAAAAGCCTTCCGGACTAAAGGTGTTTGGCGAACAGTGGAATACGCTCTACGAGGCCCTGCCGCACCTTCCGGATCGAGTGAAGAACAGCTGGTATGCGTTCGATCACTTCTATTCGGATTCGGCCTACCCGGAAGCCCTGCAGATCATCCTGCAGCGGCACTCGAAGACGCTCGTCGATATCGGCACCAACATCGGCAAGTTCACCGTTCTCGCGGCGGGCGCCGACCCGGACCTCCGGATTACCATGATCGACCTTCCGGACCAGCTCCGAAACGCCATACGCAACGTAAAGGACGCCGGTTTTGAAGATCGCGTGGAACCCCTGGCCCTCGACCTGCTGGATTCATCCGCGCCCCTTCCGCAAGGACGCGATGTGTATTGGTTGAGCCAGCTCCTGTCGTGCTTCGGGGAAGACGAGATTGTCAGTATCCTGGCGCGCGCCCGTCACGCAATGGGTGACGACTCGCGCCTTTACATCCTGGAAACCTGTTGGGATCGCCAGGATCACGTCGCGGCAAGTTATTCCCTGATCAATACCTCGCTCTACTTCACGTGCATGGCCAGCGGCAACTCCAAGATGTACTCCGCCGAGCGCCTGTTGGAGTATGTTGACCGGGCCGGTTTGAAATGCAGCAAGGTTCACGACGGGCTCGGTATCTGCCACACCCTGTTCGAGTGCGAAAAGGCATAGTTCCACAAAAAGCAAAGCCCCAAGCCGGGGCTTGGGGCTGGGGCTGGTTCCTGCCTCAACGCATGACTGGCGTATGCGTACGGCCCGCCCGGGCGCCCTACTTTGAGACGCACATGTAGTTCAGCTGAGAACCGATATCATTGTTAATGTTCATCATCCACGAGTTGGCGTTTGGATGAATGCGAGGCTTACCGCCATTCGCACTATAGTTCAGATTCTTGCTGCTCTTGTAATTGATATCGAAGGACTTGTTCGTATACTTGATTTCGACGTCCAGGGTGTGATTTCCCCGGACAATGATCTCGGCCCCGATCACACCGGGCTTTTTCGAGGTCACATACCAGCCCCTGGCCATAAGCCCCCCGGTAATACCCTTGACCATTTGTG
This sequence comes from Acidiferrobacteraceae bacterium, assembly GCA_037388825.1. Classification (NCBI taxonomy): domain Bacteria; kingdom Pseudomonadati; phylum Pseudomonadota; class Gammaproteobacteria; order Acidiferrobacterales; family Acidiferrobacteraceae; species Acidiferrobacteraceae bacterium. The sequence continues at coordinate 44,815 of JARRJV010000023.1, forward strand.
CATCGCTCAGAGAGCAGCTGAGCGTCTGCGGCGCCGGATCGACCAGATCCGCGGAGCGACCGTAAGCGGTCGAAACGATGCCGATGAGGCCAAATACACCGATAGCAAGTTTGGAATAGGCGCGCACTCTGTTTGTCATCTTGATTCTCCGTATCTGGATTTTCGAGGCATTCACTCCCAATCGGGCGCGAACTGAAAATTAAAGCAGCTATAGCAATTTATCAAGAATCCGGTCGTTGCGGGTCAGGCGCGCGTAGCCGCGGCCAACCCAGTACCAGTGCAAGAAAAGCGCTTCGGCAATAGCGTAACGCAGGAGTGTGTGAAATTTCCGATTTCCCTCAGCCGCGCAAGCCGCAACGTTCAGGCCCAGACCGTTGGCGAGCGTGCGAATTCGCTCCAGATGATAGCGATTCGAAACGATGGCGATACCGGATTGTCCCACGAGCAAGGACCGGGCCTTGCGCAGATTGTCCAGGGTATTCGCCGAAGTCTCCTCGACAATGATCCGTTCCGCCGTAACTCCCTTTTCCACCAGGTAGGTCTTGCCGGCGGCGGCCTCCGTGATCTGGCCGTGGGGCCGCCCGCCGAGCAGCAACATGAAGGCCTCCGGGTTGCGTTCCGCAATCTCGGCGGCACGATTCAGACGGGACGCGTAGTCCGCGGAGACGTTCCCGTTTTGCAGGCGAAAGCCCGGAACAACAACCATGCTCGCCGGGCCGATGGCCGTTGGCGCCAGCCATGCCGTTTTGATCACGCGATAGAGCAGCCACAGGTATCCGGTGCCCAGACTGGCAATCGCGGAAAACCCCGATAGCAGGAACATGGCGCCCGCATCCCGGTCAAAACCGCGCCGGGCGAGTTTGCGGAACACGGGGCGAATGAATGCCTCATGGAAACCCCGAGGGTGCATGTGCCGCTGCAACAGCCGGCGGGCAACCATCTTCGTGATCAACTTCACATCCGTGAGAGAGCGAAAATGGCTCTTGCGCAGCTCGCTTCCGTAGATTGCCGGAATGGGAACGGGTACGCTGCGGACGCTTCGCCAGGCACCCTCGATCAGCACCTCGCTCTCAAACACGAAGCTCCGCTCCCGACCGGTGTCGATGTTCAGGTCCTGGATCAGCGATGCCGGATACAAGCGGAAACCGGACTGTGAATCGGGAATCGGATAGCCGGCGGCCCAGGAAATCCAGAAGTTCGCAAACCGGTTGGCGAGATATCGTTTCGCGGGGATGTTCTGCCGCTCGTGCAACCGCGCCCCAATTATTATGGTATCGGGATGCTGCGCAGCGGCGTCCAGGATGGCGGGAATGTCCTCAGGGCGATGCTGTCCGTCGGCGTCCAGGGTAATCACATGGCTCGCCCCGTGGGCAAGGGCATGCTGCATCCCGTTCCAGAGGGAAGCGGCCTTTCCAAGATTCTGTGCGTTGCGCAATACCACGACGTCGCTGTCTACCAGCTCGGCACCGGTATTGTCACTCGACCCGTCATCGACCACGATAACCACCGGGCAGAATTTCCGTGCCCGGTTGGCGATGTCCCTGATGGTCCCTTCCTCGTTAAAAGCGGGAATGACGACCGCGCCGCGCGCTCCTGTCATTCTGCCGCCCCTGAAAGGAAGTGTGCCCAACTGGATTCAACCGGGCCAGCGCGATCCACCGCGCCGCGCCGGTTCCCGGCTTGCGCCTGTGCATTTCCTGCGCCCGCTTCAAGCCAGGCACGGCATTCCGGGTCCAATGCCTCCTGGCAGACCCGATCGTAGGCATTCAGCTCCTCGGGCGAGAGAACCTTCTGCCAGCGTCCATTGGTCCCTCGATAGAAGAAGGTTTCGGCCCCGCCTTTCCAGAACCTTCCCATCCCTGGAGCATATTGGTCGCCTCGACGCTTCATTTCCGGGAACGAAACCGCATCAACGATCCTCTCCAGCAGCGAAGCGCTGACATCGATTTCCAGAAAATCGGCAATTCCAAGGACCTGGCTGCGGATGTCACCCAAGAGGTCGTTGTAGTGAACAAACCGGATATTGTGCAGATCGCGATAGGGCCACCACGACTGGATGTTGGAAAAAAGTGACCAGTAGGGCCACCCGCTGGATTCGCCCCTCATCAACCCGCGACGGAGCCAATGGTCCCAGAACGTGTGGATGTCTGTCGGCCCATCGGGAAACGCTGGGAGATCGGGTGCAAGCAACTGGTTGATCAATGTCACGCTTTCATCGGTCATGTTTGAAAAATGATTCCACAGGGACATGAATATATCCCTGCCGTCGCGACCAACATAAATGTATTTGACTTGTTCGTCATAGGGCAGCGCATCGAGTGGCAAATGGGTCTTGATGAAGCGCCGTTCCGTCTGTCCCCGCAGGGTCGCCAGCGTTCCATGCAGGGAGGTATAGCGGGCCTCCAGCCAGGGGGAGCGCTCGGACAAGGTTCCCGAAAATGTCCCGTCCGGACCCAGAAGGTGTGCCACAATCGCCTGCACCCAGGTGGTACCCGCCTTGTACGAACTCGCGACAATAATGTCGCTGGTGCGCGCATGAAAGTGGTTCCACCTCGTGCTGTCGAGCAGGTGACACTGACAGATGCGCGAGCGCCTCGGCAGGCGCATGGTCACTGGGGTATGTTTCGGCTGCTTGTGCATTTCTGTCTGTCGACCGGGACCGAAGCCCAATGCCCATCAGCGACCAGCGAGCCGGGCAACAATATGAAACCGGATCTCAATCCGGTCGCGAATTCGCAGCAGGCCGCCCACGGCCCGAAACGGTTCAATGTTGAACTCCGACTGATCCACCGGAAAGGCGCCGTCGGCCGAGAGCACTTCTCCCGTGGACTGAATCCGGACCGGGACAACAATCTTTCGTTTCATGCCGTGCAGATCGATTTCGGTATGAAGCGCGTTGCCATCGAATACACCCGACGCACGGATCCTGTTGAAGCGGGGATAGTCCAGGACCTTCGGGCCCAACATGTTGCGACGGGTTGCCTTGCGGGCGCTGTCGTCCACTTCCGTGGAGAAATCCGTGCCCTGGGCTGCACGGTCATCCTTGCGGTCCACCTCCAGGCTTTCCATGGGCAACTGCAGCGAAAAGCGCCCGGTCCGGGCCCCTGAGCCCTGCCACTGGATGGTTCCGTGCAGGGCGCGGCTGCTGATGACATGATTGTGGCCGAACGGCTGCAGGAAACCGCCGCGGTAGACCAGGATCGATACCAGGGACCGGTCTTTCAGGATCTCGTAGGTACCGGCCGGAGCCGCTGCACTGGCCCCTGCCAGCACGTACAGACCGACCGTGGCTGCGGAGACAAGAGACTTCAGGGCAGATCCGAACCAGTATGACATCTGTGCTGTCCCGTAGCCGGAGCCCTTGTCGCGATCTGGCGGCGCGGCCTGTACCTCAGCCCTTGGGAGGACCTCAATTCTTGCCTTGCTGGACTTGCGTGCAGGACCTGTAGGCTGTCTGGGTACGTCATTGGTACGCGTACCTCCGAACAATCTTTCAACAGGCTAGTTCACGATTCTTCAAAATGCAATCACCACTCCCCGACGCCGGGCTGCGATGGCGTAGGTTCAAGCTGTGGCTGGAAATAGCAGTCCGGTGACGCGACTAATCCGAAGGCTGCGACGGCCGTGCATTGGTCGCCGGCGCGTGCTGTGCCGGAAGATGATAGACCACGCCCTAGCGTATGATCGCAAGGATTCCGCCTGCTGCCACCAGAAGTAACAGAACAACAATCAATATCAGCTCGGTACGATGTTCTTTGAGTACCTCTTTCTTCCTGTCTTCCACAACTTCACTCCGGTTGACGAAACGCAAACCCTGCGAGCGCTATTCTACGGTTACCGACTTGGCCAGGTTGCGTGGCTGATCCACGTCGGTGCCTCGCAATACCGCAACATGGTATGCCAGAAGCTGCAGTGGCACGCTGTAGGTGATCGGCGCAGTCGACGGGCCGATATCGGACAGCGTGAGGTTTTCGTAGTTGTCCAGATCGATGTGTACATCCTTGTCGCTGAACAGAAACAGCTGACCGCCGCGGGCGCGGACCTCCTGCAGATTGGACAGGACCTTTTCAAGCAGGGGATCTCGCGGGAGGGCGCAGATAACCGGCATCTCGGCGTCGACCAGGGCGAGCGGGCCGTGTTTGAGTTCGCCTGCCGGATACGCCTCCGCGTGAATGTATGAAATCTCCTTGAGCTTGAGGGCACCCTCCAGCGCGATCGGGTAGAACGGACCCCGGCCGAGGAACAGCGCATGCTGCTTGTCGCCGAAGGCGTGTGCCATGGCTTCGATCGCATCGCTAAGTTCGAGCACCACCTCGATCTGACGCGGCAGCGCATGCAGTTCCTCGACCTGCTCCTGTTCCTGCTCTCGCGTCATGCCATGCCGGCGCGCCAGCGCCAGCACGATGAGCCGCAGGGCCACCAACTGGGTCGTGAACGCCTTGGTGGATGCGACACCAATCTCGGGGCCGGCACGGGTCATGAGCGCCACATCCGATTCCCGCACCAGCGAACTCTCGGGTACGTTGCAGATACTGAGGCTACCGACGTAACCGGCCTTTTTGGCGCCGCGCAGGGCCGCGAGTGTGTCCGCCGTTTCGCCAGACTGCGAGATGGTCAGGAACAGCGTACCGTCGGGCACAACAACATTGCGATACCGGTATTCACTCGCAACCTCGACACTGCACGGAATCCCCATCTCCTCCAGCCAGTACCGGGCGACGAGACCGGCGTGGAAACTCGTTCCGCAGGCAACAATGTGAACTCCTTGCGCGCGGTCGAACAGCGCTGTGGCCTCGTGGCCGAAACTCTCTTCCAGCAACCGCCCCTTGTAGATCCGCCCCTCGAGCGTTTCCGCGATTACGGCCGGCTGCTCGAAGATCTCCTTGAGCATGTAATGGCGGTAGGGCCCCTTGTCGGCGACCGAGGCGGACACCTGTGAATCGCGCACCGGGCGCTCCACTTCATTCCCCTCGCCATCGTAGAGCCTGATGCTCTCATGCCGAATGTCCGCGATATCGCCTTCCTCCAGGAAGATGAACCGCTTCGTAACGGGCAACAGGGCGAAAACATCCGACGCGATGAAGTTTTCGCTGTTGCCGACGCCAATGACGAGCGGACTGCCGACGCGCGCCACCACCATGCGGTCCGGTTCTTCGGGTCGGATCACGGCCAGTGCATATGCTCCGACCAGCTTGTTGGCAGCCTGGCGCACCGCCTGGAGCAGGTCCGGCGCGGAACGCAGTTCATTGGCGAGCAGATGGGCGATGACCTCCGTGTCGGTTTCCGACGTGAAGAAAAAGCCCTGCTTCTCCAGTTCCTGGCGCAGTTCTGCGTGATTTTCAATGATCCCGTTGTGCACCAGGGCAACGGCCTCGCCGCTCATGTGCGGGTGGGCGTTACGCTCGGCGGGGATGCCGTGCGTGGCCCAGCGCGTGTGGGCGATCCCGAGTTCGCCGGTCAGGGAAGACTGATCCAGGCGTTTTTGCAGTTCGGCCACCTTGCCAACGGAGCGGATGCGCTCGAGACGTGACTGCCCATCACGAATTGCGATGCCGGCGGAATCGTATCCGCGGTATTCAAGCCTGCGCAGGCCGTCGATCAGTGTGGGAACGATGTTTCGTTTTGCGATTGCGCCAACAATGCCACACATGGGGAATTCCGTGTCTACTCGTTTGATATGGATTGACTTCGTCTGGCAGGGCGCCTCGGACACAACGGGATGCTGATTCGTCCCGGTTCAGCCGACTGCTTTCCCCACCCCCTGTTTCCCGCTGCGTACAGCGGTCCTTTCTTCCTCCCCCGGCGGAAAACACCGTCGGGGCACTCACGCTCACGGCTTGTTCTTGACCGGGCGCTTCCAGCCCTCGATCGTCTTCTGACGGATTTCAGAAATCGTCAAGGTTCCTTCAGGTGCGTCCTTGCGGAGCATGGTACCCGCCCCCAGGGTTGCGCCGGCTCCGACCGTCACCGGCGCGATCAATACGCTGTTGGCCCCGATGGATGCGTTGTCACCAATCACCGTGCGGTGCTTGTTGGCACCGTCATAGTTGGCGGTGATGGTACCGGCGCCAATATTGACGCCGCTGCCCATGGTGGTGTCGCCAATGTAGGTGAGGTGATTGATCTTGCTGCCCTCGGCGATCTGTGAGTTCTTGATTTCGACGAAGTTGCCGGCCTTGGCCCGGTCAGCGAGCTCGGCCCCGGGGCGCAGACGCGCGAACGGCCCGACGGAGCAGCCGGCGCCGATGCGGCTCTCCTCGATGACACAGTTGGCCAGTACCTGGCTGCCGGCCTCAATGACGCTGTCGCGGACAATGCTGTTGGGGCCGATGTGTACACCATCGCCCAGTTCCACCTTGCCCTCGAGGATGACATTGACGTCGATGACGACGTCGCGGCCGGCGACAAGCTCGCCGCGCAGGTCGAAGCGCGCGGGATCACGCAGGATCACGCCCTGTTCCATCAGTTCCTGCGCCTTGTTCATCTGATATTGCCGCTCCAGCCGGGCCAGCTCGACCTTGCTGTTGATGCCCTCGATTTCACTAACTGTAGCAGGATTTTCCGTCGCCACCGAAATGCCCTCGGCAACCGCCAGGGCGACCACATCGGTCAGATAAAACTCACCCTGGGCGTTGTTGGCATCCAGCTTCGCCAGCCAGCGGCGCAGATTCCCGGCCCGGGCCGCAAGAAAGCCGGTATTGATTTCCCGTATGGCTCGGATGGCCTCGTCGGCATCCTTGTATTCTACGATCCGGCTCACCTCGTCCTGCTCGCGCACGATGCGGCCGTAGGCGGCCGGCTCGTCCAGTTCCACCGTCAACAGGGCCAACGGAGCATTTTCAGCCGCACCAACCAGGGCGCGCAGGGTCCCGACCCGGATCAGGGGAACATCCCCGTAGACCACCAGCACCGTGGCCTCATCGGGAACCCCGGGCATTGCCGCGGACACGGCATGACCTGTCCCCAGCTGCTGGTCCTGAAGTACCCATTGCGCCCCGGCGTCGGGAAAGGCCTGGGGCACGCGCTCGCCGCCATGACCATAGACCACGTGGACGGCCCGTGCGCCAAGGGCGTGGACGGTATCAAGCACATGGGCCAGCAAGGGGCGGCCGGCCAGGGTATGCAACACCTTGGGCAGGTCAGAGCGCATGCGCGTACCCTTGCCGGCGGCAAGGACCACTACTTCGAGAGGGGGGTGCACCGTCATGGCGGCATTAAAGCACAGTCGGGCGCCGGCCCGA
>JARRJV010000023.1:52073-53796 GCA_037388825.1 Acidiferrobacteraceae bacterium
GGGCCGGCACTCGGTCAGTGGACCGGAAGGCCGTGGTAGTTATTCGCCGGTCGACCGTCCCGCAGTTCCTCGTCGGTGGCGTCCCGGATATCGGCCACGGTTACGTCGAAGACGATGGTCTTGCCCGCCAGCGGATGGTTGGCATCCACCGTGAGTTCATTGTCGCGGATGTTGGTAACGACGAACTTCAGCACCTCGCCAGAAGCGTTTTGTGCCTCCAGCTCGGCGCCTATGTAGCGCAGTTCTTCCGGCACGTTGGCGATATCGTCGGTGAAGGCCAGAGACCTGTCATGGGCACCGAAACCTTCCTCCGGGCTGAGCGCTACCTGTACCTGATCGCCGACGGTCTTTCCGTCCAGGGCGCGCTCGATCTGCGGAAACAGCTCCTGTTGCCGGCCATGCACGTAGCTGACCGGCAGATCGACGCGCTCCATGAGCGTGCCCTGGTCGTCGTGAATGGTATAGGTAATGGAGACCACCTTGTCGCGGGCTACCGTATCTGCCGTCATCTTTTTTCCCCTTGCGCGCGGTCTTTGCCGTATCCGTTGCGCGTGCCTCATCCCTTTTTCTTGCGCAGCTTCTCGATGGCGCGAAGCTGTGCCACGGCCTCGGCCAGTTCGGCCTGGGCGCGGGCGTAGTCTACGCCGGCCTGGGCATTGTGCATGGTATCTTCCGCCTGGCGCTTCGCTTCCAGGGCCGCGGACTCATCCAGGTCGCGCGCCCGCATGGCGGTATCCGACAGAACCGTCACCGTCAGGGGCTGTACCTCCAGCATCCCGCCGGATACGTAGAAAGTCTCTTCCTCACCGCCGGGCTTGATCACCCGCACCTCGCCGGGCTTCAGTGGCGACAGCATCTGGGTATGTCGCGGATAGATACCGACCTCGCCCATCAGCGCCGGGGCGACCAACATCTCCGCCGGTCCGGAGAAGATCTGCTGCTCGGCACTGACGATGTCAACGTGCATGGTCATGGCCATAATCGTACTCCTGGCGCGCCCGGCTTACAGGCTCTTGGCGCGCTCGACCGCCTCTTCGATGGTGCCGACCATGTAGAAGGCCTGTTCCGGAATCTGGTCGTACTCGCCGTTCACGATGCCCTGGAAACCGCGGATGGTGTCCTTGAGGGAAACGTATTTGCCAGGTGTACCGGTGAAGGTCTCGGCAACGAAGAAGGGCTGTGAAAGGAAGCGCTGAATCTTGCGCGCCCGGGCAACGATGAGCTTGTCCTCTTCCGACAGCTCGTCCATGCCGAGAATGGCGATGATGTCGCGCAGTTCCTTGTAACGCTGCAGCGTGCCCTGGACCGCACGCGCGGTGCCGTAGTGTTCCTCGCCGATGACATTCGGGTCCAGCTGGCGCGAGGTCGAATCCAGGGGATCCACCGCGGGATAGATACCGAGCTCGGCAATCTGGCGCGACAACACCAGGGTCGCGTCCAGATGCGAAAAGGTGGTGGCCGGCGACGGATCGGTCAGGTCGTCCGCCGGGACATACACGGCCTGGAACGAGGTGATGGATCCGGTCTTGGTGGAGGTGATGCGTTCCTGCAGCACGCCCATTTCTTCCGCCAGCGTCGGCTGGTAGCCCACGGCCGAGGGCATGCGGCCCAGCAGCGCCGACACCTCGGTGCCCGCCAGGGTGTAGCCGTAGATGGTGTCGATGAACATCAGCACGTCACGGCCTTCATCGCTGAAGTGCTCCGCCATGGTCTGAGCGGTGAG